>CAZICR010000355.1:0-3847 GCA_964537795.1 uncultured Cellvibrionaceae bacterium
CTGCATTTTTTTGAGTAGCATCACTGTCGCAAATGGCCCCATACTATTGCCGCACGCGATGATAAGGTTGGTCAGAAGTTCTGCGCCTGTCAGAAGATTAATAATCAGTGCTGCAAAAAATATCGCAGGCAGCATAGACCAGCCCCATCGATATAATGCGGCCACAGCAATACCACTGGGTAACCAGAATAGGGTTACCTTATCTCCTTCGAATGGAACGTTCAGCCCTAACCAGGCTGTTAATATGTAGGCAGATAATACCAACAGATTTCGAGCGAGCAGATTTTGCACAAGGATTAAATGAATTGGTTTTGACGAGTTGTGCATGGGTCGATGGTTTTCTATTCAAAATTGATTGCTCGGATAAGCATAGGAGAGATTGGTTGTTTTGGTTGCCCGGATTTTCACCCGGCTAAAAAAGCCTTGTTTTTTGAAAGTAAAACAGTATCATACGCGCCTCGCGTTTGGGGTCGTTAGCTCAGTCGGTAGAGCAGTTGGCTTTTAACCAATTGGTCGCAGGTTCGAATCCCGCACGACCCACCATTTATTTCTTGCTTGCCATTTCAACTGATAGAATTGCCTTGTTTTGTGGCGGGGTGAATGACCCGCGAATGTTTCTGCGGAGTTATTTATGTCTACTTTATCTGCATCTGCGTCCAGTTCATCTGCTATGACTGTTGAGCAAATTGAATCTTTGCAGGAGATTGTGAGGCAACATCTGGCCAAAATTTCTGTCAAAACAGAATCCAATCCTGAAGCCAATGCGAACTTCAAAGAAAAAATCCGCCGTTTATTAAAGGAACATAATGCGGTTCTGGTTGCACACTATTACACCGATCCATTAGTGCAAGCCTTGGCAGAAGAAACTGGTGGTTGCGTATCTGATTCATTGGAAATGGCACGTTTCGGTAAGAATCATCCAGCGGACACTTTGATAGTCGCTGGTGTGAAATTTATGGGTGAGACAGCGAAAATTCTCACCCCGGAAAAACGTGTATTAATGCCCACACTTGAAGCCACTTGTTCGTTGGATCTGGGTTGTCCCGCTGATCAATTTTCGGATTTTTGTGATGCCAATGCTGATCGTACCGTAGTGGTTTACGCCAATACTTCAGCCGCAGTGAAAGCACGTGCTGATTGGGTCGTGACATCCAGTATTGCGCTTGATGTAGTGGATTATCTGGATAAACAAGGCAAAAAAATTCTCTGGGCGCCGGATAAGCATTTAGGCTCTTATGTACAACAAAAAACCGGTGCTGATGTCCTCTTGTGGGACGGTGCTTGCATCGTTCATGAAGAGTTCAAAGCAAAAGGTGTTGAAGATTTAAAGCGCCTTTATCCTGATGCGGCAGTTTTGGTTCACCCTGAATCACCCAAAGCCGTAGTGGATTTGGCGGATGTTGTTGGTTCAACCTCACAATTGATCAAAGCGGCGCAAACACTCCCCAATAGAGAGTTTATTGTAGCAACCGATCAGGGCATTTTTTACAAAATGCAGCAGTTAAATCCCGATAAAGTTTTCCATATAGCCCCCACTGCCGGTAGCGGGGCAACTTGTCGTTCCTGCGCTAATTGCCCTTGGATGGCGATGAATTCCCTGGAAGTTTTGGCGAATGTATTTGATCAAAAAGACAACGAAATTTTTGTCGATCCGGAATTGGGCCGCAAGGCAATGATACCTTTACAGCGCATGTTGGATTTTCGTAAGGCTAATTAATCCTGTGAGCTTGTGTACTCTCAGTCCACTCAGTACCATGTCGCCTCTTTTTTAACTAAATTTTCACGTTCGCTGGAGTCGTCAATGATTCAAGGCAGTATGGTTGCCCTTATTACCCCTATGCATGCAGATGGTTCGTTGGATTGGGCAGCATTGCATAAATTGGTGGATTGGCATTTACAGGAAGGTACTCATGCAATAGTGGCAGTGGGAACTACTGGTGAATCGGCAACTTTGAATGTTGATGAACATTTGGCTGTGATCAAGGCCGTGGTTGATCAAGTGAATGGCCGTGTTCCGGTGATTGCAGGTACAGGTGCAAACTCAACCTCTGAAGCTGTTGAATGGACTCAGGCAGCCAAAGATCGTGGGGCAGATGCGTGTTTATTGGTGACCCCTTATTACAACAAACCCACCCAGGAAGGCTTGTTTTTGCATCATGAGTTTATCGCCCAACAAGTGGCAATTCCCCAATATCTTTACAACGTTCCTGGCCGTACCGGTGTGGATATGAAGCCAGAAACGGCTTTGCGTTTGGCGAAAGTCAAAAATATTGCCGGAATTAAAGAAGCGACGGGTGATCTTCAGCGAGCAAAAATGCTTATAGATCAAGCACCTGATACTTTTGCGGTGATCTCTGGTGATGATGCCACTGCAGTGGATCTAATTCTTTTAGGTGGCAAAGGGGATATTTCTGTCACCGCTAATGTCGTACCTGCGGCTATTGCACGTATGTGTGATTTGGCACTGGCAGGTAAAGCGGCGGAAGCAAGAGCAATCAACGATCAACTTTTACCACTTCACACTGCTATGTTTGTCGAATCCAACCCGATTCCCGTGAAGTGGGCGGTCGAATATTTGGGCTTGATTGAATCCGGTATTCGTTTGCCTTTAACTCCCTTGGCTGAGTCTTTCCGTGCTCAAGTGAGAGCAGCGGTGGATGCCACACATTACGCGCACAAGCAGTCCATATAATCCTGATGAGTATTGAATAAATAGAATGACTAGCATGAGCAGAGCTGTATATAAACCGTCCAAATCCTTTTTCACCTTGATCCTGATTTTGGGGCTTTGTTTTTCCCAAGCGGGGTGTGGTTGGTTTTTTGGCGAAGAGGGCATATTCCGTAATCGCAGCAATGACTATCTTAAGGCCGACAATATTCCTCCATTGGTTCTACCTGATGGCAAGAGTTCGGCATCCATGGGTGAGATCTATCCTATACCTCCCATATCGGCGACTGATTTTGGTTACGACTCCAACATGGATAACGAGATTCCCCGCCCTCTGCCATTGGCAGCCAATTTGCGTGAAGACAAAGTCCGGATTCAGCGGGTAGGTGGAGAAAGCTGGGTTTTAATAAATGCCGCCCCAGGTGAGCTCTGGCCGCGCATTCGTAATTTTTTAAATGTAAATGGGCTTAATGCCAATTACACCAATATCAACAAAGGGATCATAGAAACCCAATGGTTGCAGTTCAAAACAGATCCCGGCATCCAGCATGTTTATCGTCTACAAATGGATCAGGGTGTGCAGCCTGAAACCAGTGAAATTCATATCACCCATTTCAGCTTGCCTAACGGTCAACCTTTACCAACAGAAATAAACTGGCCAGCCAAATCAACCAGTAGTGAGAAAGAAAAATGGTTGATGGATGAATTGGCCGCATCATTGGCAAATGATGATACCGAAGGTGGCACCTCTTTACTGGCACAAAATATAGGTGGTGCAGTAAAAGCCAATATGGGTATGTTGCGTACAGAACCCGTGATTTACATTCGATTGGACAGAGTTCGTGCGCTGGCCACCTTGAGTTTTGCCGCTAAAAAAGATGGCTTTGTCACTTTTGAATCCAACAACAAGGCTGGATTGTTTTATGTGGGTTACAAAGATCCTGAGGATCTAAAGCCCGGTTGGTTCACACGCAAACTGCATCTTCCTTTTAAACCCAAACTGCCCACTACTGAGTATAAACTGGAGCAGTTGCAGGAAATCTTGCCTCAGGGAGAAGCATTGGACGGAGCGCCACTTTCCAAGCGAAGCAAAGAAAAAACGCTTCCGGATGCTGATGGCTATTTGTTGATTGTGTCCGGTGATGTGAATAATTATGTAGTGCGTATCCGCGATCCCTA
>CAZICR010000356.1:0-1718 GCA_964537795.1 uncultured Cellvibrionaceae bacterium
ACGCCGCCCCAACGTTCTCTGGCACTTTTACAATTTTCTAGCATGGAAATATCCTACAGTTATCAAGTTTCACATTATTGGCTTCAAGATAGGCCAAAGCTTCGATTTGGGCAAGTTCAATAACCCATTTGTCTGTGTTCTGCTTCGGTTGCGGAATAATCGCGATGCAAGTGATCTAACTGGTGGTGTGCGTCTGCTATATCCCGTTCGTAGAAGCGAATTTCATTATCAATGCGGTCCATTTCCTTGAGTTGTAGACGCTTTTCTTTTGCCGAGCTGCTTTCGACGATCAGTTGTTTCGCGTTCTGCTTCTGCTTTTCCAGATCAGCAATACTATTGTTGTAACCCGTAACAGCTGATTCAATCCGGGATATTTCCTGGCGAATGCTGAAAAGTTCCTGACCAACCCTATAAGCTTTGAGAAAAACAGGTTCGAGATCTGCCGGGCAAATGTTGGCATAAGCACCGCCACTCACCCCCAACTGATATCCCGTCGATTTTTTACAGTAAACCCGCACGCCTTCGCGGTGGCCTGATAAATATTGATTCAAATCAGGGCTGACATTGATTTTCGCGCAAGCTTTACGATGCGATTGAATCATGGTTTCCGCGCGCCCCAAGCTGCCATCTTCATAACCTATAGTTTTCCAATTGGCATTCAGACATTCATTTTTACTCATGGATGCACAGGCAGACAAACCGAGCATCACCAATATCAACATGGCATTAAGTTTTTTCATCGATCCGCCTTGCGGAAAATCTGATAGATATTTACCAAACTCAGCAAAACAAATCCAAAAAACGACCAAAGAGCATAACTTACACCCAAAATGGTATCGACTTTTGCACAATTACCATCACCTTTCAGAAGTAGCTTCAACCCCTCAATCGGTGGAAATGCTTCAAGAATATATGAAAGCCCAGGGCCACATGCGGGAACCTGGTCTTCCGGTAAACTTTGCAGCCAGAGTTGGCGTGAAGCGAAGGCAGCACCTAACAAAGCAAACAATAACCCTAAAATTGGATAAACACGAAAACGTTTGGGGTTATGGATAAATGCAATCAAGGCAGTAATGCCTACAAGATTATAGAAAAAACGCTGGGTGATGCAGAGAGAACAGGGAATCATCTCCATCACATGTTCAGAATAAGCAGCGAACAAAATAAGTGCAGCGCAATAAATGAAGATCGCCAAATTGACTTTGCGACTCGATAACATCCCGGACTCTCCTGATGAAAAAAATCCATAGTAAGCAAAGGGTCGAGCAATCGCAATTCGTTAGATGAACTATGCTTAAGAAAAACTTGCTTCATAGGTCTTATGTTATGCGTCTGTTACTTCGATTTTTTATGTTGCTTATTGCGCCATGGTTTTCATTGTCGGCTTTTGCATCAGGCGGTGGTGGCCCTGCTTTTGCGGAAGGCGTTAACTATATCGATATAAAACCACCCTTAATTGTGAATTATGGTGGTACCGGAAAAATGCGTTACATCAAAGCAGAAATTTCCCTTCGCACGGAAAATATGGAAGGCGCCATGGAAATTACCCATCACTTGCCGTTAATTCGTGACAAGCTAATTCATATTCTTAGTCAACAAACGGAAGAAACCATTGCGACACCGGAAGGCAAAGAAAAGTTACGCGTGTTTGCATTAGCAGAAGTCAATAAAGTCTTGCATGCCGTTGAAAAATTACCGGGAGCAGAAGAAAAGAAAGA
>CAZICR010000356.1:1818-3838 GCA_964537795.1 uncultured Cellvibrionaceae bacterium
AAAAAAAATAAAAAAGATGATGAAGAATCAGAAGTGGATGAACACAAGAAAGCAGATACTGGCCCTGCCTCGGATTTATTCTTTAACAATTTTGTGGTGCAGAAGTAGTCAGGTCAGCACTGCTGACAAGCCTGATACTGAGCAAAATAACGCTGCAAGTATTCATCAAAACTCATGTTTTGATTTTGTTCCAAGGCTGCTTGCTCTTGCAGTGAATCGTCGGCCAGTTTTAAATACTTTTCCAATATCGCTCCAGTCAACGGCTGATGTAAAAAATAGTTCGCATGTTGCTTTGCCAAATCAAAACTGAATTGATAAAAACTTTTCTGTTGCGTCTGCATTTCTTGCAGGATTTTTGCTGAGGGCGTAAGTTCCGGGCGATGAATTTTAGTTATCTGTTCCGCAACAGCTGTTTGATAGGACCCGGCTCCCGAGGATTGATCCAGCAATTTTGCTGTTTGGGCGCAAGCGTCCAGAATTTCCAAAGCCCAATCTTTCATTGCAACTTCACCATTGCCACGCTGCAATAACAATCCAGGTTCCCGACCCTGATTGACAATACGCCGCTGGTTTTCTTGCCCTTGATAAAATTCTTGCTCATGCGTTTGGGGGCTGGGGTGTAAAATACAAAAAAGTAAAAATGCATCCATTAATTGCATTTGCGTTTCAGTAATTCCCAGCGGTTCATAAGGATTTAAATCAACACATCTGACTTCAATATATTCCACGCCTCTAAGACGCAGTGCTTGCAAAGCAGTCTCACCGCGTTGGGTAGTGCGTTTGGGGCGAATACTTGAATAAAATTCATTTTCGATTTGCAACAAGCTGCTATTTAGTTGCTTGTAATCACCATTGGAATCTCTAACGCCAATCGTTTCATATTCGGGATGGCTTTGGGTAATGGCACAGCCCAGAGTTTTTAAATAATCCTGAACATTATTGTAATTGACGACCAATTTCTTTTGCGCATCACTTTGATATCCCAAATCACCCATACGCAGTGAAGTAGCGTAGGGTAGGTAATGGGTATCACTTACTTCCGTAAACTGTTTGAGCTGGTGTCGTCGATTTTGTACAAAACAGGAACAAACAGCAGGTGATGCGCCAAATAAATAAATCAACAGCCAGAAATAGCGACGAAAATTACGAATTAATGCAAAATAACCCTGAGTTTTAAAATCCTGTAGTGATTGCTTGTCATTATGTAACTCTTGCAATGCCTGCCAAAAATTATCCGGCAAACTGAAATTATAATGAATTCCGGCAATAGTTTGCATGGTGCGGCCATATCGTTGGCCCAATCCCAGGCGATAAACAGTTTTCATTTTCCCTGAGTTGGATGAGCCATATTGAGCAACCGGAATTTCATCATCCGGCATCAATTTACAAGGCATGCTGGATGGCCAGAGTATTTCGCTATTCTTGTGAATACTTGAAAAAGTAAACTGATGAATCTGTTTTAATTCTGTTAATAATTCCTGATTGGTTGTCACCGGAGATGTGATGAACTCCAACAGGGCTTCACTGTAGTCTGTTGTAATTTTCGGATGCGTCAGTGCTGAACCCAAATTGATTGGGTGTGGTGTTAATGCCAGCGTCCCTTCGGGGGTGATGCGCAAACTTTCTTTTTCCAATCCGCGCAATATCCCATTTATTTTTGAAGTGTATGGAGCCTGATGGAAAAATTGCAGCGCAACTTCAAATTTCGTCGAAAAATTTATCACTGGCTCTCACTCAATTCGTTAACTTGTGCATCTTCAAATAAATCACGTGTAGGCTTGGGGATTGGTTCAGGCATCATTTCGGGGTCGATGATAGGCAAGCCTTTTTCATTGGCCGCACAGCTAATCACTTTGATACGTTGGGTGTAATCTTTGGAGCTAGCTTCAACCAGTTGATTCACCGCTTCGTCTTTATGTTCTGTTTTATACAAACTCAACAAATCCCGACCATCCAGCCACTGGTTTTGTTTACCCAAAAATAACTTTGCCTGATTTTGCAAAATAAATATTTCTGTCAT
>CAZICR010000357.1:0-3827 GCA_964537795.1 uncultured Cellvibrionaceae bacterium
AGCTACGCCAGCTTTTTAACCACGCCCTAATGTGGAGGCGGAATTCTAGTGAAACATTTATTGATTAGCAACACTTATGCAAAAATTTTGTCTTCTTTCCAACCCATTCTCAGCGCTTAATATATCCAGCCAAACAGATTCGTTTATTTTTTCAGCAGAGCCGGCAGATAAAGTAACCCAAGTCTCACTAATTGTTTTTTTAACCTCTTTAACCAATGGCTCGTAACCTTGTTTTTTTATTTCATCCACACGCAAATCCGCCTCAAGTTTTTCGCCGAATTGCCCCAGCGAAATCCCTCGCTCCAGTTCACCTTTGGTAATTATGTAACTTTCTATATTTTTTCTTTGCAACTCATACAACTTCATCAAAGCATCCTGCTGAGACAATTCAGGCGCAAGATATACCCAAAACACATTGCCCTCTACGCGCTCAACCGGAGTTATAGTTGTTGTTATGCTTAGCGCTTGCAGTCTTTCAACAAGCATTTCAGCCCTAATTAATTGCTCATATGGACCAACCATTGTACACAAGGGGTCAGTTTCAACTTCTTGCTTATTTTCATCGGGTTCCAGAGAAGACTCCTCAATTACACCTGTGCTAGTTTTCTTAATTGCCGCCATATTATTTTCCGACAACAGTTCGAGCCTTTCACCCTCCTCCTTAATTACGCCAAGCGCAGGCACTTTACTCTTTTCACCGACAATAAATTTTTGGTAAGCGAATAGACCTATATTAGCGATGAGCAAAACTATAAATATTGATCGCATAATTAATTACCTATGTTTTAAACATGCAAAATGTCAAACCGTCCAACACCAACTCATCGCGCAAAACTATTTCAGGGAAAAACGACTGCAATCGCTTGGCATCACCGCCCGTTGCAATCAAAGCTACCGATTCGCTGTTGTTAAGATGTTTACGAGCCACTTCAATTAAGCCTTTGTAGCTCGCGCCCAACCCATGATCTACAGCTGATTGAGTATCAAGTCCAGGTGTCAACTCAACATGTTTTATTTCATTTAATTTAATTAATTTAGTATCGCGGTTTAATGACTTGAGTGCGGTATTCCACCCAGGCACTATATAACCACCCAAATGCATACCTTTCTCGTCAATTAAATCCACTGTTACAGCTGTTCCTGCAGAAATTACAATGCAGGATGATCGACAAAAATTGTACGCTGCTATCATAGCCAACCAACGATCTACGCCAAGTATTTTAGGATTATTGTATCCATTAATGACACCAGCAACCTGCGGGAGACTTTCAGCATAGAGAGGTGTTAAATTGAAATTCTTTTGTAACCACGCATTTATTTCCTGATTGGCAACAAGATCCAGGACACTGACTATCCATATTGCATCAATCTCAGAAATATCCCCAATCAATGATTTTATTTTTGATAACCCGCCTTCATATTCAACTGCACCGCGCGCGCAAACTTCAGCATCTTTTCTGATTCGCCATTTAATTCGGGAATTACCAAAATCCATTTCCAATATCATTGTACGCTCCTTATTGAAATTTCACCGGAATCAAATATCAATTGCTCACCCGTATCTTTCATCAGAATCAGAGCGCCATCATCAGTAAGCCCCGAGTATAATCCCCGAATCAACTTTTCGCCCTGAGACACACAAATTACCTGCCCCTGATGAATGCAAAGTGACTCCCATTGCTGCCTATAAGATGCAAATCGTTTCTGTTCATATTCAACAAGCAATCCGCTCAAATGGTTAATTATGGATGCCACCAACACACTTCTTTCGGGCAATCCCTGGTTGCCCAGCCTTCGCAAATCAATCCAAGGTTGACTGATTCCTACATCATCCATATACATATCACAATTGACTCCGACACCTATTATTACTTCGCAAAACCCCGACAGATCCCCTCGCAACTCGATTAAAACCCCCGCAAGTTTTTGATAGCCGTGCTGATTTCTTGCATAAATTACTATGTCGTTTGGCCATTTTAGTTGAATATTAGCCGCGACATGTTCACGTAATGCATTGACAATAGATATGCCCACAGCGAGACTCAGCCCTTTAACAGCTGAGACTCCAGATCCAAAACACCACCCCATGGAAATGTAAATATTTTGGGCAAATGGGCTCACCCACTCTCTTCCTCTTCGTCCTCGACCCGCCGTTTGCATTTCAGCAAGACATACTTCGCCTTTAATATTTTCTTTCTGCATCAAATAACTATTAGTTGAATTTATAGATGCGAACACATTTAAGGTTTTTATTTCGCTTTTAGAAACAGGAGAAAAAAGAGATTGGATTTTATGTTGATCCAATAGATTTAATTTATTCTTTAATCTATATCCCTTACCTTTTATTGTTTCTACATTCACTCCCAATTGTTCAATTTTTTTTATATATTTCCATATTCCTGTGCGACTTATTGCCAACAACTCACCCAACTCTTCACCAGAACGAAATTGCCCGTCACCAAGGAGCCGTATCAAATCAGTAATGCGCTTCCACTCCAAAGAATCAGATGTTGATAGCATTTAATCCCTCACATAGTTACGTTGATACCTCAATCCCATTCCTGTCAAAACTTCATACCCTAAAGCACCATTCCGTAATGAAAGATCATCAAGAGTAATGCGATCATTAATAACTTCTATTCCACTTTCAAATATTTCTTTTTCAGAAGCCTGTACTTCAGTGACATCGAAAATCGTAGCATCCATAGACACCCGACCTATAGCGCTTACAGGAACACCACAGCAAATGCCTCCAGGCTGACTACCTAATGTTCTATGAATTCCATCAGCGTATCCCCCCGCCACTATGGCCAATCGGGATGCTTTTTTAATTTCCGCAACAGCGGAATAGCCCACGCTTGAATCTCTTTCCATTTCCTTCAGTTGTAATACCGGCAATCTCAAATTGATTACTTGTCTTAAAGGGTTATCTAATTGAGGCTGCGGATTAATTCCGTAAAGCGCTGCTCCTGGTCGAACCAAATCAAATTGCCATTCTGCGCCCAAAAATATACCTGAGGAATTCGCAAGACTCAGCTTGACCGATGGGATAATTGATTTAACCTTTTTTGCGAGATCACGAAAATTATTTAACTGGCTCAAATTGAGTGGATGTAAAGGTTCATCAGCACAAGCCAGATGGCTCATTAACAACTGTAGATTAATATTTTTTTCCTGAACAAGTTTTGGAAATTCACCGAGAAATTCTTCAATTTGCATTCCAAAACGCGACATACCAGTATCCACTTTGATTGCTGTCTGCAATGCGATTGACATGTTGGTAGCGCAGCGAATCCAACGGCGTAACATCTCAATAGAATATATAACAGGGATTAAGTTCTCCTCGACAAAAATAGCTTCATCACCATCTCTCACACCACCCAAAACATATATACGGGAGCCTTTGGAAATAATATCTTTAACTTCCAAGGCCTCATCAATAGTAGTAACAAAAAAAGAACGGCAGCCCTGTTCATATAGGGCTTTAGCGACAAAACGCGCACCCACACTGTAAGCATTTGCTTTAATCACAGCACCAATTTCAGATCCAGGAGCAGATGCACGAATAAAATTCCAATTAGATGCAATTGCATCCAGGTTTATTTTTAAAATTCCAGTAGCGGATGACATGGCGTTATTCAAATCCAATCAATTTGCGAGGCATATAAACAGAAGAAGAAAAGAATATCCAGCAGAAGCGACAAAAACCTTCGCGCATAAATTGAAGGTAATAAAAAGCCCGCCCTTATAGTAAGGGCGGGCTAGTATTAGGTGCTTGACGATGACCTACTCTCACATGGGGAGACCCCACACTACCATCGGCGCTA
>CAZICR010000358.1:0-3823 GCA_964537795.1 uncultured Cellvibrionaceae bacterium
ATCAAATAATTAAAAGCAGGAATCTCGACTATTGATACAGCGGAAGCTTTGGGTTGATAAAAATCCTTGAAGATTTTTTTGTGATCGATTTTTTCCATAGGCTGATACTCTTGAATGAATTCTGCCTTATTCTTTCAGCTATTACTGACAGCTTATGTCATGAATCATTTGGCTTTTGTGATTCAACAGTGAAAGGGTCATAATAATAGGGATGGAAATCAGTCTGTAAATTGTTCAGTTGCGGGTTTTCCAGATAAAATATGTTGCGGCCTTTGAGCTTTACGAACTCTATGTTTTTCAGGTGATGTTTCTTCCAAATTGAAAGAGCTGTGTTGTCTTCAAAGATGGCGCTCAATCCTTTCGTGAGGCGTTCTATTAGCAGTTTATTTTCACGATTGGTCCAAAAAAATCGGGGGAACTCGTAGTGAATAATAAAGGATTCTTCAATAGACAGCCCTTTGATGTCTTTATAAATTTCCCACTCGGGACGAATTTCATCAATACTGCGACAGAACAAATCAAATCGTCCTCGCGCTACTGCTTGAAAAAGATTTTTGTAGTTGGGGTACTCTACAACAGTGAAACCATTGGCTCTTAAGACAGCCACGTCCAACCAGTCTTTGCCTTGGCCGATTGAATAACGGCGCAATTCATTTACGGTTTTTATTTTTTTCAGTTCTTCTATTTTTTCTTTGCGAGTGAAACACACCCTGTAACTGGTAATGCCAAAATCCATGGGTATAGGTATATAGGCATAGTCCGTTTCCATTTCGCTGGAGTAACTGGTACCCATCACCAGATTTGGAACTGTATTGTGTTTTGCTGTTCGTTTTATGCGGGTAAAGGTCAGCTCCTGCAAAGGCCCAAGTTGGTAGGGGCCATACTCAGCTTCAGTGCGTTTAAGTGCACTGTCAATCAGTTCCATGTAGTAATTAAATTTCCCTTCATTGTTAATCGCCTTGACACGATAGTGCACAATAAGAGGAGACTGCGGTTGGGAATTACTCTTAGCCGCATTGAGTGACAGAAAGAGAAGTATGAACAGGCTGAACAATTTGTTATTGCTATTGAAAAGCAACATCCGGGTTTTACCTCGTTATAATTCTGACAGCGGAATCGAAATTATCGTGTTCGATTCATGTTAGCAGTTTTTTCAGAATTAACTCATAAACCTCCGTTAGTTTATTCAGATCATCCGCCGAAATATGTTCGTTAACCTTATGAATGGTCGCATTAATAGGGCCGAGTTCAACGACTTGGGCTCCAGTCGGAGCGATGAATCGTCCATCGGAAGTGCCACCCGATGTTGAGAGTTCAGCATCTATTCCGGCTATCTCTTTAATCGCTGCAACAGTTGCATTGACTAAATCACCTTTGGGTGTGAGAAAGGGTTGCCCGCTCAGTATCCATTCAAGATCGTATTTCAGGTGATGCTTTTGCAGAATTTTTTCAGTGCGTTCGCGTAGAATTTTTTCGGTGACTTCTGTTGAGAAGCGGAAATTAAATACCACCGTGACATGACCAGGAATCACGTTGGTCGCGCCTGTGCCGCCATTAATATTCGACACTTGAAAACTGGTAGCAGGAAAAAATTCGTTTCCGTTATCCCAATGTTCTGCAGCAAGTTCTGCCAAAGCCGGTGCTAATTTGTGAATGGGGTTGTCTGCAAGATGTGGATAAGCCACGTGACCTTGAATTCCTTTCACCGTTAAAACTGCGCCGAGTGAACCACGGCGACCATTTTTAATAACATCGCCCACTTTGTTGGTGCTGGAAGGTTCGCCCACGATACACCAAGTCATTTTGGTGTTGCGTTGTTCCAACCATTCCACCACTTTTACGGTTCCGTTAATCGATGGGCCTTCTTCATCGCTGGTAATTAAAAATGCAATTCGCCCTTTGTGATCAGGATTTTTTTCAATAAAGTTTTCACAAGCAACCACCATGGCAGCCAGTGAGCCTTTCATATCGGCCGCGCCGCGACCGTGCAACATGCCGTCAATTATTTTGGGTGCAAAGGGTGGATTGTTCCAATTGGCTTCTGGCCCGGTGGGTACTACATCGGTATGACCAGCAAAAGCCAGAATAGGGCCTTCAGTCCCGCGAATCGCCCAAAAATTATCAACTTCACCAAAGCGTAATTTTTCAATCTTGAAACCGATTTTTTGCAATCGCTGAATCATCAAATCCTGACAGCCATCATCTTCCGGTGTTACGGATTTACAACGGATTAAATCGGCGGCGAGTTGTAATGTTGGGGTATTAAATTCGGTCATATAAAATCCAAATTGATATCAAGATGTTCTTCGCACAAGGATTTGAATATTTGTTTCGAAGACTATTTACTCTGTGTCCCGAAATAAATGTTCGAATCCTTATGGCACTAATTCTAAAAATTCAAACTCAAATCCGGCAAACCCGTTTGAGTTGACACAATTTTTTGATGTTGTTTAGTCACAGGGCAATCAAATTCCAATTGCCAAGCCAGTAACTTTAATTGTTCACCCGCATTGCCATAAAGTCTATCGCCAATGATGGGATGACCAACCGCCGCTAGGTGGCGACGTATTTGATGTTTGCGCCCAGTTTCGATTTCCACTTTTAGCAAACTCACAGGCTTTCCATTATGTACGGATTGCTGCAATCCATAGACGCGAGTGATCGCCGTTTTTCCATCCAATTCTGCATCCAGCAATTTACCTTTTTCAGGTAAATCCCAATGTCCCTCAACCCAGGCTTGATAGGTTTTGTTCATGCTGCGCGATTGAAACATACCGGACAATTTGGCGGTGGTGTCAGAATCGTGAGCAATCAAAATTAATCCCGCAGCATCCGCATCCAATCGATGCACCAAAAACGCTTCACGTTTTAGATTCATTTCCACCCAGCGCAAAATACTGCAGTGATCACCCCATTGCGAACCTTGCGACAAAAGCCCATGGGGTTTGTACCAAACCGAATAGCGTTTTTGATCCAGGATCAGGGCAGGGGCTTCGGCTTGTTTCGCCAACAAGCGCGCATCGTAAAACAATTGCAGTTTGTTGCCTTTGAACAGGGATTTGGTCGCGCGGCGCAAACGCAGGGTTTTATTTTTTTGTGTCAGCCAAACCGCGCCCTTATTCATCGCATCTTTAATGCGGCCTTTCGGCAAGCCGGTTTGTATTGCAAGAAAATCCACAGCCGAGGCTTCGTCTTTCTCAAGTAAAAATGTATAGTCCTGGGCTGTCTCTGTCATTCTGAATTAATAAGCGAGTCTAATGTGGCTGAACGTGCAACAGTGTATAAATTAAATCTGACCCTGTCGGATATGGATCGCCAAGTCTACGGCGATTACAACCTCACCCTGGCATTACATCCGTCGGAAACTGTCGAACGCATGATGGTGCGCATTCTAGCCTTTTGTTACCGCGCTGCGGAAACTTTATCCTTCACCAAAGGCCTGTCCTCAGTCGATGAACCCGATCTCTGGTTAAAACACGACAACGGCACCATTCTGGAATGGATAGAAGTCGGCCAACCCGCACCCGACCGCGTGAAAAAAGCCGCAAACCAATCCCAAGCAGTACACCTGTTCACTTACGGCCGCGGTTGGGATGTCTGGTGGAAAACCAACGGCGACACCATCAAAGCCATGCCCAAAGTCACCAGCTATTTTTTCGCCGCAGAAGAATTGAAATCACTCTGCGAGCTGGCAGATAAAAGTATGAAGCTGACGGTAACGATTACGGAGAAGATGGCTTACGTGTCGAATGAAACGACTAATGTGGTTGTTTCGTTGGTTGAATTATAAAAATTTCTATCCCAGTCGACATAATCCACTAAC
>CAZICR010000359.1:0-3818 GCA_964537795.1 uncultured Cellvibrionaceae bacterium
GTTAGGCGCTTGATTGTCATGACAGCTGCCGCAACGATTTTTAGGCGCGATATTGACCCACAATTCGTTTTGGAATTTGATGATGTCCGCGGTTGCTGCCGGTTTTTCACCTTGATACAGGAATGGGCCGGTGCCGCCTCCGCCTCCGGTATTGGGATTAGGGTTTTGGTTAACTTTACTTTCACTGCTGCCGGAGCCGCAACCACCCAGCACCAACAAGCTGGTGAATAAACCCGTTATGAAAACAGATTTGGCGTTAAGCGAAAGAGAAAATAGGTTCTTCATGGTTTTTATCCTCATTCGCCTTTGCAATAGTCAGCTGTGTCACGGAAGACCTGTTTCAGCCTGAATCCGCTATTAGCAAAGTTAGTGGTGAATTCATCAATTTTGCTGAGATCAAGATCGCTGGCGGGTGTGCGCAGGCAGACGTTTTCAAATACCTTCTCGACCTGACAGCTAGCGAAGGCCTTGCTGTGCGCCAACTCCTGATTCATGCTGCTGGCGCCTACGCCTGATCCAGGTAAGCTTGACTGCCAGCTCCAACCCATGTGCATGTTGGTGCCTTTGCGCCAGTAGTTGCGCCATTCATTATTGGGGGTAATAAAACCGGGTTTGAATGTATTGCTGTTCTGCAGGTATTTAAATTCAACACGGGTACCCTGTGTTTCACCCTTGTGAACGTCATTCGTTTGATTGTAGTGAATAGCACCTGCATCAGGGTTGTCTGTTGGATATTCAAAGTCGTAGTAGGCATAGGCTTGAGCCATTGGCTATCGCCACCAGGGCTACGGCTCACATCCTGACGGATATAATCAGGAACCAATGTCACATCGTGTACTTGTTCCAGATCACGGCAAAGATGGTTCATCAAGGTAAAACGGAACATGGCACGATTGGTGCCGTCAATGAAGAAGGCCTTGGCTGCTGCGCGACTGGTGATAACTCCGGAAACAGCTTCAACCGGTAGCCCGGTCACCTGTGATTGTTGGCGCTCAACCAGAGTATTTTTCAAGCTGACCGATTGGGCTTGAGCCTGCGCATAGTGGTCATTATTGCTGTTGGAATAGGCGGGCAGGCCTGAAGCATTGCTGGTATAGAGGATATTGCCGTAAAGCAGGGTTCGGAAATCCTTATCGTCGCGAACCATACCAATCACGGTTGCAACATAGTCATTCAGTGGCGCAAAGACAGTCTGTTCCCTGTTGGTCCAAGGGGTCGCCATGTTTTTCAAGGTGGCACTATAGAAAGCTTCATTATCCATCGCCAGATCAACCGCACCGGCAACATTATTGGCTTCGATCATTTGGGCCATGTTAATCAAAACCGTTTCCGTTGGCGGTACGCCAGCCACACGGTTGTGAATTTGCAATGCTTGTTCGCGGGAACCCGCCAAAGCAGTATTTGTCAGAGCAACCAAGCTCATCAGCCCCAGGGTCAGGGCTCGCTTCCCGATACTTGAAAGAAGCGAAGTAGATTTTCTTAGACTAATCACGATGACTCCTGATGTTTAAGGTTTGAGGAAATAGAGTCGTAAGTTAATTTGCACCAGACCGAACCAATGCAAAAATCAAACCTATGTAAAGACTAAATTTCAAAATGGAAACGGCGTCACACTTTCAATGGCGGTATTGTTGGCTACGTCACAAAAATATCGTGGGATAAAAATTTTTTTCTCAGGAATTTTTATCTTATGACCCGATGCTATAGAGTATATTCAGTTGAAGCAGGGTTTTGAATCGTAAATAGAATAAGAAATTTATAGGCATTGACAATTATTTTTCGCAAAAACTGATTGAGTCAAATTGTGCCAAATAACGTCACTTTGTAATTTTATGTGCAGCGCTTGAAGTTAACAATTGCTACACATAATAGAAATAAACCAATTTGCGGTTAAGCTATTTACTACATGGGTTTGTTAAAGCTTGAGTTGTCAGTGTGACTCCCTGCAAAATTCATCTCTCTCTGTGACTGGCTTTGTGATCAATCACTCAAATCATAGTTTTCGGTCATTTATTGGAGTGAGTATTGCTACTAAATGAAAAAATCCAATCATCTTATCCCCTTGTGGGAGGTTGTTTTATGAAAAGCCAAGAATATAAAAATCGACTTGCCATGTTGTGGACTTCCCTGATTTGCACATCCGCGCTGTTTATATTGAGTGCCTGCGGTGGCGGAGGCGGAGGCAGTGGATCGGCTGGTGGAGGATCGCAACAACCTGATGCGGTCGCCGTTGATTTGCCTGTAGCTTACGTCAAGCGCATTATCCCCGTTGATGAAGATGAAAATCCGGTTTATCCAGATTTGCTAAACCCTGAAGCCTTTAATCCAGGAGCAGAATTATTTCTTAAAGCGCGCGCAGCGGCAACGGCTGCTGAAGTCAATATTACTGCGGGCGTATTTCCTCCAGATGAAGAAAACCCGACTATTTCCAATTACGACGTGAAAGATTTGTCTACATCGGTTGATGGAAAAAAGTTATTGTTTTCCATGCGTGCACCTGAAATTGAAGATGCCGATGAAGACGAACAACCCACATGGAATATTTGGGAATATGATTTGACCACCAAAACATTGCATCGCTTGATTGCATCGGATTTGGTTGCTGAGCGTGGCGATGATGTCACCCCGATATATCTTGCTGACGGTTCCATTTTATTTGCATCAAATCGTCAAACACGCAGTCGCGAAATTTTATTGGATGAGGGTAAGCCTTCTTATCAGTCAGTCACTGAAGATAACGATGAGTTGACCACTTTTTTACTACACAAAATGAGATCGGACGGAACTGAAGTTCAACAAATATCTTTTAATTTAAGTCATGACTTTCAACCGATTTTATTGCAAAACGGCCGCGTTTTATTTTCACGTTGGGTTGGCACACAAGGTCAGCAAGGCAACGAACAAATTGTGTTCTATACGGCCAAGCCTGATGGAACTGATGTGCAATACTTTTTCGGCAACACCAGCTTGAATACAGCGCCTGAAAATGATGACTTGCCTATGACCAGATTGTTTCGTCCGCAGGAATTACCTGATGGTCGTATAGCAGCAATCTACATGCACAATGAAACCAGTCTCGGCGGTGATATGGTGTTCGTTGATCCGGAACTGGGTACTGAGGGCCCTGTAGAATCCATATCATCTTTGCCAATATTGATTGATCCTGAATTAATTTCATTGCATGGACAATTTGCGTCTTTGTCGCCTTTGTTTGATGGAACCAACCGTTTGTTGGTGAGCTGGTCACCTTGTCGCTTGCTTGAAACCGAAGTTGAAAGATTGAAGCCCTGTACCACAGGATTGTTGGTTGAGGGTGAGGCAGCAGAAGGTCACGAAGCAGCACCCCCATTGTTTGGAATCTGGATTTACGATTTGGCCGCAGATACTCAATTACCGGTGGTATTGCCTACTGAAGGTTATATGTTGAGCGAGGCTGTCGCCTTGGAAAATGCCAGTAAAAGACCTGACTACATTCCTTCCGAACTTGATCCAATTCTGGCTAGCGAAAATGTGGGCTTGTTGCATATACGAAGCGTTTACGACCTGGATGGAGCTTTCAACCGTTTGGGGGCTCAGCCCGCAACCATTACTTATGATCAATTGAAGGCAGCACCCGCAGATCAAAGACCTGCCCGTTTCCTGCGAATTTTAAAACCCATACCCGCACCCGATGAAGATACCCTGGATGATCAGGACGACAATATCTATGGCAATTTAATGGGGAATGGCATCAATGCATCGAGAGAAATTATTGGTTATGTCCCAATAGAGGCGGATGGTTCAGTGCAAGCCAAATTGCCTTCGGACATATCCTTCAC
>CAZICR010000360.1:0-3809 GCA_964537795.1 uncultured Cellvibrionaceae bacterium
ATATGCCTTGGCTGTCCAAGATGTCGAACGAACAGGAGGAACTTGCGCTAGTGAGACAACACTATTCGGTAGGGCCCGCCCAAGTGGTAGGCTACTCAGGCTACAAGATTCATATTTATTCGTTAACTTTATTGCCGCAGTAAATCACCCCCTCCTAACCTCCCCCTTGGCAAGGGGGAGGGACTGCTCCTCCCCTTGCTAAGGGGAGGCTGGGAGGGGTGATCACCAATAACGCGGCAGCGGCTTTTTAATTTCGATGTAACTCGGACATTGCACAATATATTCGCCAATCAACAATTGCTTCATGATTCGACTCACCATTTCACGCGATGAACCCACCATATTAGCTATATCTTGATGAGTGACTTTGGGATTGTGGATGCGTTTATTTTCATCACTGAGTTTTTCCAGGGTCGCACTCACACGGCCATAAACGTCCAGCAAGGCCATATCTTTTACGCTGTCGGTCAATTCACGAACGCGACGTGTAACCTCAGTTAATAATTGCAGTGCGAAATCAGGATGTTTATGCATTAATTCATGAACACTGGCACGCGACACCAACAGAATTTCGCAATCGGTAATAGTGATAACAGAAGCCGAGCGAGGCTTACCATCAATCAATGACAGCTCACCAAAATATTCGCCCTCATGCATATAGTTCAGGTTGACCTGGCGACCATCCTCATCATTCAAATAAGCACTGACTGTCCCTTTGCGAATAATGTACATGTGGGTTGATTCGTCCCCTTCAGTAACCAAAACAGTGTTTTTCGGGTACTTGCGCAAGACACTGAGCTTTTCCAATTCGGCAAGGTAATGCGGCGGCACATCGGTAAATAAACTGACGTTCTCTAGCATGATGCTGGCTTCTTATTAATAGTGGATTTTAGGTAACTCTGGCGAGGGCAATCATAACCCTTGTATAAGAACAGAGCTAACATTGGCGCAAAAATAAACGCAATTTCTTACGCCAATCCAAATTTTTTTACCTTCTGATTTACTTTTGATGACACAGAGTTGTTATTAAAAACAAAACACCGAATAATCCACCGCTTATTTCACCACCACTTGTATTGCACAGAGCCAGCCAATGACCACTGATGCCACACAACATTGTGAACAAACGCTGATGTTCACCGACATAGTGGGCTATTCGCGCTTGATGGGTATCAATGAATCCCTGGCGGTTGAAATGTTGGGTGAATATCGCCGTATTTTGCTGGCCGACATTCAATTGCATGGCGGCCAACTGGTGGAATTTATCGGCGACGCGATTTTTGCGCGTTTCAATACCGCCACTAACGCCGTCGCCGCCGCCATTTCAATTCAACAACATTTGCTGGCCTTCAATGAAGACCGCGACAAAAAACTCCCACGATTACAAACCCGCATCGGCCTGCATAAAGGCGAAGTCATGTTGCGCGACAATGCGGTATTTGGTGACAGCGTCAATATCGCTGCACGCTTGGAGCCCCTCGCCGTTGCTGATGGCATTTGTATTTCGCAAGCAGTCTATGATGAAGTAAGATTTTTTCTGTCAGCACCGGCCAAAAAATTAGGCACACAAACATTAAAAAATATCCAACAAAAAATTCGCGTCTATTTAATCAAACCCGCCGGAATTGGTTGGCGCGATCACCTGCACTATTTTATTCGCGGTGTTAACCGAAAAATTTCCGCCTATCGATATCCTTTAACCTTTTGTCTACTCACATTAATTGCCGCCGGGTTTTATTTTATCCCGCGTTGGTTGGTGCCAGGTTACGCCGCCAATTATGTTCAAATCGCCGATTTTAAAAATCTGATGAATGAAAAAGGCGATGCAGATTATTTTTCTGCCGGTATCACCGCTGCTGTTCGCTCACAACTGGCCGATATGCGCGATGTTTATATCATCGATGAAAAAGAAGGCGTACATGCCCCCATTCGTTTGGAAGGCAGTGTACAAAAACTCGGCGACAACTTGCGTATTGCCTACAGATTATTCCGCAGCAAAGACAACGTACAAATCGCCGGCGGAAAACTGGATGGCACTTATCAAGATATTTTTATTCTGCAAGATCGCCTGGTAGGCGAAATCGCCCGCTATTTGGCTGATGAATTTGATCTACAAAATTTCCGTCCCGCACCATTAAGGCTAACCAATAACATTACCGCTTATGATTTTTATATGCGCGGAATGGAGTTCCTTGAAAAACCCACCTCACACGATAATGTTGATGAAGCTATTACTTATTTCAATACTGCGTTGGTTCATGATGCTAAATTTGCATCGGCGAATGTGGGACTTTGTAAGGCTTATTGGAAAAAGTATTCGTTGAGCAGTGCTGTACAATGGCTAAATGATGGAGAGAAGCAGTGTTTATTAGCTCTATCAACCGACGCTAATAATCCTGAAGCCTACGCATCTATAGGAGCAATATATAGACTAACAGGAAAACATGAACAGGCAATTACATACTTAAAAAAAGGTTTATCAATAGATAAAAATTCTATGCATCTAGCAATTTTTCTTGCAGCTGTTTATAACGAAGTTAATCAAAAAGAACTTGCTGAGAATATTTTGCTTGAAGCAATGAAAAAATATCCAAGCAGCTGGCATGTGTATAATAACTATGGGCTTTTTTTGACAAAGAACGAACGCTATGAACAAGCAATTACAACATATAAAAAATCTCTAAAATTGGATTCAAGTAATTTTTTTGCACTTAATAATATCGGCATAAATTATTTCTATTTAAGTAATTTTGACGAAGCAGCGATCTATTTTGAAAAAACTGCAAAATTACAACCACGAAGCAAAGCCTTTTCGAATACTGGCAGTGTTTACTATTACGCACATAACTTTGAAAAAGCCGTTGGCATGTATAAAGAAGCCTTACGTTTGGAGCCAGAAAATTACCGGTGGGCAACCAACATTGCCGACGCCTATAAATTTATAAAAGGAAAAAAAGAGACTGCAGATACTTACTTCGAAAAATCAATCGAACTATCTCGTCTGGAAATACAAATCAACCCTAATATTGACCGCATCTATCATTACCTAGCAATCAGTTTAGCCTATTTTGGAAAAGCATCAGAAGCAAAACTGGCTTTAAATGAAGCTGAAAAATTAAACCCACATAGCGAAGGCCTAATCTATGCAAAATTACGCGTAGCGGTTTTTCTACAAAATAATACTGAAATACAACACTATTATCAGAGTTTGATTAATTCAGGCTATTCCGCTAAATTGCTGGAAGCGGACCCAGACTTTCGTGCGCTAAGGCCAGATACAAAACATTAATTTATTTCATAAAGATTGGGAGATTGTATGAATACCTTTAAATTTTTACCCCTGGCTATGTTAATAGCCTTGTCCGGATGTGCCACAGTGAAAATGGAAAATAAAATAATCACCAATGAGAAACACTCCAAACATACCGTACATGTGATCAAAAATACCAACACAGCAATTGTCGGCATTCCCTTAACTCAAGACAAAAAGCTTCCAAAATCCTTGGAAAAATTAAAAATCAAAGTGAAAACGGGACAAAAAGTGGTGTTTGCCGGCCCAGAAAAATTCGAGATTTTTGCCAAAGATAATAATTTCGCAATTTTTAAGGCCTACACTCAAACCCAAAACTGCGAAAAACAATCGCAGGAATGTTTAGCATCAAAAGACGGTGTGATTAATCTCAACATCCCCAAACCTAAGGATATTTCAGATCCAGCGATAACCAAGCTGCTCAGAGAGCAGAAAAAAATCATAGTGCCCTTTGGTATTCGAATTGATGGTGATGAAATTGATCCAGAGATGGAGATAG
>CAZICR010000361.1:0-3794 GCA_964537795.1 uncultured Cellvibrionaceae bacterium
GAGTATAGACAGCAGTTCTAAAACTTGCCTCTTGGGATAGAAAAAGTTCTGTTAATCAATTATTCGTCGGTTTCGTCCTCTGTGGAAGCACTGATCATTCCCAGTTCTTTCAGTTTTCGTGTCAGGGTGTTTCGTCCCCAGCCCAATAGATTGGCTGCATCACGTTTGCGTCCGGCAGTGTACTTAAGTGCGGTTTCGATCAGTGCGCGTTCGAAAGTGGGTACAGCTTCGCTAAGCAATTGATGATGCCCGCGAGCCAATGCCATATCAGCCCAGTGACGCAAAGCTTTCTCCCAATCGTCTGCAGGCGTCGAGGTTTCCTTGGTGTCCAATAATTCCGGCGGTAGGTCGGCAACATGTACTTCGCGACCTGATGCCATTACCGTGATCCAGCGACAGGTATTTTCCAATTGGCGGACATTTCCAGGCCAGGGCAATGAACACAAAAATTCTTCTGTTTCACTCAATAAAACTTTTGGATCCACATTCAATTCATTCGCAGCTTTGTGCAGGAAAAATCTGGCTAGTTTTGGAATATCTTCGCGTCTATTTGCCAGTTTGGGGATGTGAATACGAATGACATTTAAACGGTGAAATAGATCTTCACGAAAACGATTATCTGCAACCAGAGTTTCCAGATTTTGATGTGTGGCTGCAATAATTCTCACGTCTACTTTTACCGGTGTATGTCCGCCGACACGATAAAATTCTCCATCCGCCAACACACGCAATAAGCGTGTTTGTGTTTCCGCGGGCATATCACCAATTTCATCTAAAAATAATGAACCACCGTTTGCTTGTTCGAATCGACCTTGTCGTTGCGCAGCAGCACCAGTGAATGCACCTTTTTCGTGGCCGAATAATTCTGATTCCATTAAATCTTTAGGGATTGCCGCCATATTTAATGCGATAAAAGGACCTGTGCGACGCGGGCTATGGCGATGCAGCGCACGCGCAACCAATTCTTTTCCGGTTCCTGACTGACCATTAATCAACACTGTAATATTCGATTGCGACAAGCGACCAATTGCACGAAACACTTCCTGCATGGCGGGCGCTTCACCAATAATTTCCGTATGGGTTTCTACTTCATCGGTTTGTTTTTCCTGCTGATGTTTTTGTTCTTGTGCATGCGCCAGCGCACGTTGGGTTACGGCAACTGCATCGTCCACATCAAAAGGTTTTGGCAGATATTCAAAAGCACCACCTTGATATGCAGCTACCGCACTATCCAAATCAGAATGAGCCGTCATTATGATGATAGGAATTTGCGGATGATTGGCGTGCACATTACTGAGTAATGCCAAACCATCAATGCCCGGCATGCGAATATCGCTAATAATCGCATCGGGGGTGTCGCGATTAATTTGATTTAATGCGCTGTCGCCAGTTTCAAAAATTCGCGTTTCAATATTGGCTTGTTGCAGCGCTTTTTCCAACACCCAGCGAATTGATCGGTCATCGTCAATTATCCAAACCTTGTTAGTTTTCTGCATGGTTATTTTCCATTGGTAAATAGAGTGAAAAACGCGTTTGTCCCGGTTCACTTCGGCACTCAATCAGGCCGTTATGTTGATGGATCAAATGCTGTGAAATAGTTAAACCCAATCCTGTGCCTTCTGCGCGACCGGAAATCATCGGGTAAAAAATATGTTCGACCATAGCGGTCGGAATACCGGGGCCATTATCGATAACATCAACACGACAGACCAAAGGATGATGTTTGCGGCCTATGGTGTAATGACGCTGGATGCGCGTGCGAATTTGAATTACCGCGTTAGGTGTTTCGGATTCAATTAGTGCTTGCATGGCATTGCGAACAATATTCAACAAGGCTTGAATCAACATTTCCTTATCGCCTTCCATATTCGGGATGCTGGGGTCGTAATCGCGAATCAGTTTTAATTTATCGCGACTTTCTGCACGAATGATACTGACAACACGCTCAATGGATTCGTGAATATTCAAGGATTGCCATTTTGGTAATTGGTTCGGCCCCAACATGCGATCCACAAGATTCCGTAAACGATCGGCCTCATCAATAATCACATTCGTGTATTCGGACAAACTTTCGTTAGGTAGTTCGCGTGCGAGCAGTTGCGCAGCGCCACGAATTCCACCCAGTGGGTTTTTAATTTCATGGGCCATACCACGAATTAAATTGCGTGTGGTTTCGTGCGAGTTGGTCATCATTTCTTCGCGACTGATCCTTAGCAATCTATCCATAGGTTGGATTTCCATAACCAAACCTTCGTGGTCACCAAACGGAGTGACTGTGTAATCTACCGTGATGCTGGATGAACCAGGCAGTTGCCAGGTGGCCTGACGTTTGGTGTAGTGGTTTCCTTGCGCCGCAGCTTTGCGTAATTGTTTTTCGGTATCTTCCGATTCATAAAAAAAATGCGTAATGGCTTCACCCGTATTGCCTTCATTGCTCATAGCCAAGAGTGCTTCTGCCGCCGGATTCATATGACGCAACAAAAGCTCACTATCAACCAGAACTATGGCTGTACTGAGGTTATCAAGGATGGATTTATAGATATCGCTGGGACTCACGCTGCATTACTCTCCAAAATGCCTCTCCGCGGGGCATGAATATAAATGCAAAAACCAAACCAACTTCCTTATGAGCAAAAGTGACCTGAAATTGCAACGAATCTGACTGGCGATTTTATAAAAGCTTGCACCCTGCGCATCAAAATAGTGCGCTAGCTCTTTTTGACTAGCTTCACCGGGTTGGCTTTTTGATGGGCCGAATAACATTGACGGTAATTGGATCCGATCTTCCTAGAACTTCTCCTTGTTGATCAATAACCTCAATAGACAGTGTTCTGCTACCGCGAGGAACATCCTGAATAACAATGCTGGAGGATTGGGTTTCTTCGATCAAATCGCCATCCAGATAATAAGTGACTAAGTGATCAGGATGGAGTCCGGGTGAAATACTCACTGCAACAGCTAAATCACGTTCACCTGGTGGAATTACCACTTCATTCCGGGGGCTAATGATATCAACCTGATAGTTCACCGTCGCTTGTGGCGTCGAGGGTGCGGGTTCATCACTTGCACTGGTTTCCTGGGGTGGCAGGGTGTTGATTTCACGGAGTTTGACTGCCTGGGCGTCATCAGTGGGTGGATTGTCGGTGTAAATAACGTTGCCGTTCTTATCAACCGTTTTATAGATTTCGGCTGGTGCTTGGGCTGTGCAGAGCAGGCAAATAAAGATTATCAACAAACGCATGGCGATATCCTCGGGAAAGATACCGTGAGATTACTCTTGATAGATGAAAAGAAAAAGCCCGCCGGATGGCGGGCTTTCGAACTAGCACAACACAATTACACGCTGTAGTACAGCTCAAACTCTACAGGGTGTGGAGTCATGTCAACGCGTTGGATATCTCCACGCTTCAACTCGATGTAAGACTCGATAAAGTCTTTACTGAATACACCACCGCGAGTCAGGAACTCATGGTCAGCTTCCAGATGTTGCAGAGCTTCTTCCAAAGAGGCACAGACTTGTGGAA
Organism: uncultured Cellvibrionaceae bacterium; assembly: GCA_964537795.1. GTDB lineage: Bacteria > Pseudomonadota > Gammaproteobacteria > Pseudomonadales > Cellvibrionaceae > Cellvibrio. The sequence goes on from CAZICR010000361.1 coordinate 3,525, forward strand.
TTTGAGCTTCTTCTTCCGGCTCAAGGTCATACAGGTCTTTAGTGGCTGGCTCGCCTGGGTGAATCTTGTTTTGAACACCGTCAATACCGGCCATCAACAATGCAGCGAAGCAGAGGTATGGGTTGGCAGTTGGGTCAGGGAAACGGGTTTCAATACGTTTTGCTTTTTCGCCAATGACGTAAGGAATACGGATTGAAGCAGAACGGTTACGAGAAGAGTAAGCCAGCATTACCGGAGCTTCAAAGCCTGGAACCAAACGCTTGTATGAGT
>CAZICR010000362.1:0-3756 GCA_964537795.1 uncultured Cellvibrionaceae bacterium
GAGCGTCAGGTTGCAGAAAGCTATCCTGCGGGGGATTATCACGACGTAATCGTTCTTGCAGACGATCCTGCTCTTCCTTTAATCGCTGCTCATGTTGTTGCTGGGCTTGGGTCGCTGAATCTTGCGCGTACACCAACGACTGACTGCACATGAATAGCAGAAAAAGCCCAATGCAGAAGCAATAAGACTTCCTTGTAACCCTATTTAATACCGCGAAAAACATCATCGACTCCATTGTCACTACTTCTAAAGAACTAAAAACTTTACGCGTACTTCTGTTTGGTTATAAACACGAGCATTATCGCAGAAATCGACTAATTTGTGACCACATTGAGTTCACAAATTTTCGAATTGCAATGGGATTCATGGCATCACTTGGCTGCACCCTAATCCTAGGTTCCTTTTTCATGAGAAATACATAGCGTTAGAAAAGTCGTAGTGGGTTTGAATCCTGTTGAAATCTTGGATGGCCGGGGTAAAGATGAAGGTTGGCATTCACACAGGTAAAGACGTGTCTACTACCACTCGCAAACTGGTTGTTTTTGATCTCTATGGCACCCTGATTAAATTCGGTACCACTCATCACCCTTTCCGAAAAATTCTCAAATGGGCACATGCACAGGGACGAAAACCTCTCGATACTGATGCCCGATTTTTAATGACGAGAAATGAAGAACCTGAAATGATTTTTCGTTCAATGGGGATAGTTGCACCAGCTGAAATGCTTCAAACGTTTCAGAAGGAGATAAAGGAAGAACTCGACAGCCTGACATTATTTGAGGATGTCATTCCAACTCTTGAACAATTGGCTGAGGCAAAAATTGATTTAGCAATATGCTCAAATCTGGCGAAGCCTTATGGTGAAATTATCGATCGCCTTCTTCCCGATTTTTCTTTCACACGGGTGCTCAGTTACGAAGTCGGATACATCAAACCCGATGATGGAATCTATGACGCCATACTGAGCCAAACGAGCTATCGAAAAGAAAGCGTTCTCTTTATAGGTGATACATTTATTGCAGATTATGAAGGACCAACTCAATATGGATTTAGCGCACTTCATTTATGCCGAAACCAGATAACACATGACCGGAGCATCCAATCACTAAAGGACATTCTGAGTTGGTTTTAATCGCGGGCCAAATGGCCAAAATTGAACCATTCACGGACTAGGACACACAATAAACAAGCTTTCATTTGTTGTGCCTATTTCCAATTGTTTATATAAATCAATTAGATAGAGAGCTCGGTTTATAGTTGAATTTTAAAAAAATTGGTTCAATTTATGGTTTAAAAAGTCAATTTGGCAGTTAAATTCATCCCTTTCATCATCCATATCAGACGAACTCCCTGCTAATCAGCTCATTTTTCGGTTTAATAGCGGGCTCAACTTATGATTGAATCAATCTTTTTTGCTGTAAGCCTTTTTTATTTGGGTAAGAACAAGGTAAGCATCTGCAGAAAGCTTGAAGATATTTAATCGCTAACAAACCTATCAAAGATGTCTAGCAACTTAGGTGGCGCGCTCAGCTTCACGTAGATCAAGCAAAATAAAACGGCAATTAAAACTTGTGAAACCCCTATGGTACTCAAGGTTAATACTTGCAGTGAATGGATCTCAGGCAATTCATTTCCTCCACAAATTTCAATCAGAAAAATTCGATCTGTGACCAGGTCAAGTCAGGTTCGGTGAATACCGCCACCTTATTCATTTCCTGCAAAGTTATTTACCGCACAGATATTTTTTAAAGATAAGGCCATCTTTTAGATCTTCATTCCTGCTTTTTTTCTCGCGTCGCAAGAATCAAGTTATGTCACTGCAGAAGTGATTGGTGTCACAGGTGGCGTACATTTGCCTTGAGTTCAATAAATTGAAATCAATCCCTTCTATTAATGTGTGATTTTCCAAGGAAATTTTTTATGAGTAACCTATCAAAAACAACCAACAATAAATCCCGTAACAAAAATAAACCTGACACTGACGATCAAAATACCGCGGGCGCTGGCTCTGTGTTGAGTACCGTATCTGGCCCCTCTACTGATCAAACTCCACAATCGCTTGGATCAGACGATGACATCAAGCAACGTTTGTTAGAAAAAACGATAGCTAGCCAAGAGCTGGCAGAAAAAATGCCAGCGAATCTCAACAAGCCACACGAATACGGTGAAGCCTCGCGCACACCACTTCCTGGTGCAACGCTTGAACCTGATTTACCCGCGGGTGGCAGCACATCCACCGAAATTATTGCTTCACCCAAAACGGGTGATGGTATGCCAATGCCGGGATTGAATCCCACCGTTGATTCTTTAGATAGAGTAAGAGTCGACAGCAGCAATCAAACCTTAACTACCAATCAAGGTGTGCCGATTGGCGATAACCAGCACTCATTAAAAATTGGATTGCGCGGCCCAACAGCGATGGAAGATTTTATTCTGCGCGAAAAAATTACGCATTTTGATCATGAACGTATACCAGAACGAGTCGTTCACGCGCGCGGTTCTGCTGCGCATGGTTATTTCGAATCTTATCGCGCATTAACCGAATTCACTACTGCTGCACCTTTTAGTGAAGAAGGAAAACGCACGCCGGTATTTACACGTTTTTCAACTGTTGCGGGTGAGCGTGGTTCTGCTGATACAGTGCGTGATGTAAGGGGTTTTGCCGTGAAATTTTATACAGACCAAGGCAATTGGGATTTGGTAGGAAATAATATTCCTGTTTTTTTTATTCAGGATGCAATGAAATTTCCTGATCTGGTTCACGCAGTTAAACCTGAACCACATCATGGAACGCCGCAAGCTTCAAGTGCGCACGATACTTTTTGGGATTTTGTTTCGTTAATGCCTGAATCAACACATATGTTGTTGTGGCAAATGTCTGATCGCGCTATTCCACGTAGTTATCGCACCATGCAAGGATTTGGTGTTCATACATTTCGTTTGGTAAACGCAGCAGGTCGATCTGTATTTTGTAAATTTCATTGGACACCATTTGCAGGTACCCACTCATTAGTTTGGGACGAAGCCGCAAAAATTATTGGTGCTGATCCTGATTTTCATCGTCGTGATTTGTGGGAAGCCATTGAAGCCGGCGCGTTTCCTGAATATGAATTAGGCCTGCAGATATTTTCAGAAGAAACAGCAAAGAGTTTTCCATTTGATGTACTCGATCCAACCAAACTAGTACCGGAAGAATTGGTGCCTATTACACCGGTAGGGAAAATGGTTTTGAATCGAAATCCGGATAATTTTTTTGCAGAAACCGAACAAGTTGCATTTTGTACAGCACATGTTGTACCTGGAATTGATTTCTCCAATGATCCACTGTTGCAAGGAAGAATCCACTCTTATGTCGATACACAAATTAGTCGATTGGGCGGTACAAATTTTCACGAGATTCCCATTAACTCTCCTGTCACGCAAGTGCATAACAATCAACGCGACGGCATGCATCGCCAGGCAATTAATCGCGGTCGTGTTAATTACGAACCGAATTCGCTTGCAGGTGGATGTCCATTTCAGGCGGGAATGTCGGGTTACAAAAGTTTTCCCGAACCTATTGCAGAAGATAAAGTGCGTGGTAGTCCCGAGCTGTTCTCCGATCACTATTCGCAAGCGCGACTATTTTGGCAGAGCCAATCCCCCGCTGAACAAACACATATTATCAACGCGTTCCGCTTTGAACTGACTCGCGTACAAACACCAGCTATTCGTGCACGCGTTGTGTCGCTGCTGGTTAATGTTGATGATGTGTTA
>CAZICR010000363.1:0-3743 GCA_964537795.1 uncultured Cellvibrionaceae bacterium
TATACCGTCCAATACTCGGATCATAATCCCGAAAGTAGTTGTAATAAAGATTCGTTTCCGCATCAAAATATTGCCCCGGAAATCTTGAAAATATTTCGATGGAATTGGTTTGATTTGCAGCAAGTTTTCCGAAGGGTTCATAGTTACCCATCCACACGACTTGTTGGGATTGATTGGTCACAACTTGTGGTGTGCTCAAATGATCGTTGTGGATGTAATACAAATTGTTATTGCTATACATCGCGATTTGTTGATTGCCGAAATAAATATATTCGCGTTGCGTTGTGCCGCTGGCATCGGTGACTGACAGCAATTGTCCGGCTTCGTCGTAGTGATAAATTTCTTTGCTGCCATTCGCCAAGGTTTTTACAACACGTTGGCCCAAGGGGTTGTACGTGTAAGTGGCGGCGAGTGAGCCATTCACATTTACGCTGCTTAAACGATTGCTGTTATTGAATGTGTTGTTGTGGGTTTTGTTGTCGTCACTGGTGCGTTGTGTGGGGTTTCCAGCGTTGTCGTAAGTGAAGCTGCGGTTACCACTGGCACGCGTGATACTGTTCAAGCGATTACTGGTAGTCGCATAACTGTAAGTATCAGTTGTGTTGTTGCGCGATTCAGTCAAACGATTGCCAACGGCGTCGTAGGTGTACGCAAGGTTTCCGTAACCACCCAATGCACTGGTGAGTCGATTGAGTGAGTCGTAAGTAAAGGTTTGCGATTTGGCAAGATCAAGATTGTTGGTGATGTTGTTAATATTACTGACGGGATCATAGGTGTAATTCCTGTCAAGAATATTGCCAACCTGAATTGCGGTGAGTCGATAATTTTGGTCATAAATTTGGTTGTGCGTTAAACCATTGCCGTAAACATAAGATTGCGCGGGACCAAAAGGTAAATACTGGATATTGCTCAACAAGTTTTGTGAATTGCCAACCAGTTGCGTGCTGATCGAATCCATTTGTCCTTGTACATTATATTGGTAATTCACCACACGGCCCGATGGATATTGAATGCGCGTGAGATTACCGGAAAGGTCATATTGGTATTCGGTATTGCTGGTGATGCCATTTAATGTAACGATTTTTTTGCGGATCAAACCTGCATCGTCATACACATAGGACATGCTTGTTCCATTTTGAATCACAGAGGTTAAACGACCAATACCTTTATTGTTGCTGTTATTGTCGTAAACAAACTGCACATTTTCCGATGCATTGGGATAAGAAATTTGTGTTAATCGTCCCAACAGATCATAGGAATAATTAACTATCACACCTCGTGAATCTGTACTGCTGATGCGATTGCCTGCGATGCTGTAATTAAAACTTGTCTTGCCGGTATCGGGGCTGTTTTGTTCAATTAATTCACCGAACGCATTGTAGACATAAGCGGTAGTGTTATTGCGCTGATCTTTAACACTGGTGAGATTGCCTTGCGCATCAAAGGTGTAATTAATTTTTCCATTCAGTGCGTCCGTGCGTTGTTTGAATTGATCAAGGCCATCATAGGTTTGGCTGGTGGTTTTATTATTGGCATCAATTTCCGATGTCAAATTACCACTGGCATCGTATTTCAGTGTGCTGCTGTTATTACTGGCATTGATAATATTTTGCACGCGAGAGAGCGCATCATAAACACGCGTTTGTTGATAGCGCAAATTGCCCGCATTGTCTGAATAATTGATTGCGGTGATATTGCTGGCTTTATCCAGGGTGTACTCAATTTTATTGCCGGCCAAATCACAGATGCGGTACAAGCGACTCGCATTGTCGTAATCATATTCCAGTGTTGCACCCGCAGGTTGCACAACACGAATCAGATTACCAACAGGATCATAAGTGTATTGAGTCGTCGCATTGCCCTGTGTTGCGGTTAATAGACGACCGCGCAGATCATAAGTGAATTGGGAAATCACACCATTCACATCAATCATTTCCAGAACACGACCATTGGCGTCATAACGCGTGAATTGCGTTGTGTGCCCCAGTGCATTGCTGATTTGTTTTAAATCGCCTTTGCGCCAGTTGGTTGAGTCGTAAGAATAATATTCATAGGTTGTTTCCACTGCGTTATTCAAAAGACTTTGCGGTGTCGAAACCGTTAATGTTTTACCCAATTCGTTGTAGGTGTATTGCCACACGCGTGCAGCCAAAGTTGTATCCAACACCGCAGCAAAACCTGCTGCACCATTTGCATCCGTTGTTGCCTGCACAACTTTTTTACAGAGCAAAGGCGCAGTCACTGATGCAGGAGCACAATTGACAATTTGATTTGAATTAAATGGATCAGGCTGACCATTGTAAATAGTAGTCGTGATTTTTTTCGCTTCAGCAACGCGGGTTTTGACTCGCCAATCGGGGTGCCATTCGGTGGATATTTTACGGATGCCAGCGGGCAAAACTGCATTGGGAACAAGATAAGGCAATACAGCAGTATCACTTAAGGTACTCGCAGTAGTAGTTACGCCTTCAACACGAACATTTTCCAATTTATTTTCGTTGTAGCCGTATTGGGTAAGATTACCGTTGAATTCTTTTCGTTGCGTAACCAATCCGTCAGTGTTGTAGGCCAAATATTGGGAGCTTGCATTACAACCACTGCCTGCTGGTTGTGATTGTTTACGCAATAAACGAGTTCCATCATCCAGCTCCTTGAAAGTAAAAACTAATTTCGATTCCAGCGGATCAATAACTGTTGTTGAAGCAAATACGTCGAATTTTTCAACTCCATCCGCTTTTTCTGTTGAATCGGCTTTGCCTCCAGCTGCATAAATATAGGTACCATTTCGAATGCCTTTCTCATTTATTTTTCCGGTCATAAAATGAAATGGGGTTGATAAATCGGTAGCTGCCATTTGTTCTGTTTCATTGTACAAGTACGACTTATGATGACCATCAGGCCAGATTACTTTAGTAATATTATTGAATTCATCATATGAATAAGTAATTTCATTTCCATCAGGTAAAGTTGCTTTGTTAATTCTAAGTGCTTCGTCGTAAACAAATGAAATACTTCGTCCGGAATCATCACGAATCCTGGCGATTTTATCTCCGTTATAATCATAAAATACTTTTCGTCCTGTCGATGTTTGACGCTCTTTCAATAAGCCGGATGCAGAATAAAATTCTTTTGAGTTGTCAGGTTTTGTGTAAACCCAAGAATAGCCATTTTGATTAAAGGGTTGGATTTTTCCAGAGTGGTTATTGGTCGCCACATAATTGTTTCCTGACTTTCGAAATAGTAATCGACCGCCATCGCTGGATCTTAACGAAAGACTCACTGTTCTGGTTGCTGACTGATAGTTCATATATTTAAAACAATAATTTTTAACAAGAGCTGGTCCACTAGATGCCCAATAACAGGCTGAATTTTGTGAAGGCGGAAGATCATAATTAATTAATTGACGAGGAACAGCAAATTCCCAGCCTTGATATTGATTAACATAAAATCGCTCAAGCGTTAACAAACCATCGCCAGTTGAAAAATCAATTTCATGCTCACGCTTTTCCAGTGTTGATATATCAATTGGGTTACCGAATTGTGTAGGGCAGCTTGGGGGAGAAATATTAGGTACATAGTCAATACACATGTATTTGGAATTATCGATCCTCCCCCCATCAGTACCACGAGGACATTGTGGGCTTGAAACCATTAACCTCTTATATTCTACTGTTTTTCCAAAAGAATCAGTGCCTATCAGGGTATAGGCAATAGAATCATCATAAATATCCTTACCTTCGTAG
>CAZICR010000364.1:0-3736 GCA_964537795.1 uncultured Cellvibrionaceae bacterium
TAATCAAACAACAAAACCTTGCTTTTCTTTGTACATCTCCCGATCTGCATGAGCCAACAAAGACTCTAATGAATCTCCTTGAGAAGGATAAACTGCCGTTCCGATTGATGCTTCTATTTTGATAAACATATTACCTATATTGACTGGCAAGGTAATTGCCCTACGAACTTTCGCCAAAACAGCGGATAGAGTGATGTCCGTAGTCAAATCCCCGACTACAATTGCGAATTCATCACCACCAATTCGACCAATAAAATCAGACTCCCTTAGAATTCGCTTCATTCTACCGGCAACGGTTTTAAGGAGCCGATCACCTGCTGCATGGCCGTATTCGTCATTAATAGACTTAAATTTATCTAAATCGATGAATACAAATCCGACCCGCAAATTCACCGCTTGTGCACCTGCCAATGTAGCTTTAACTTTTGTCTCAAAATAATTGCGGCTGTATACTTGCGTTAGACTGTCATGATTAGCTCGATGTTCCACATTGTGCAGATGTAATCTTTGTTCACCAACATCTTGAACAGTACCAATAAAGCCGACCACTTTGTCACGATCGTTTCGAATACCGCGCAAATCCATCTCTAGCCAGGTGATTCGCCTGTCAGGACGACAAAACATAATCTCCGCATGAAATCGCTGTTCTGAATCACGTAAGACCTGCCAACGCATCATAATTTCATTACTATCAGACTCCGGTAATATATTTAACCAAAAACTATCTAATAACGACTTATCTTCATAACCCAAAATTTCAAGGCACTTTTCATTTAAAAAGGTCCATCGACCTTTTTCATCCAATTCAAAGAGCCCGACAGGGGCGTGACGGGTCAACTCTCTAAACCGCATTTCACTGCGCTGTAACGCAACCTGCGCAGTCGATAGTTTTTGCAGATCCGCTTGATACTCGAGTGTTTGTTGGCGTAAGTGTTGTTCACGGCGAACAGCATCTGTCACATCATGGATGCTGATCAAACAATGGATAATATTGTCTGGAAAAAACGGAATAACTTCGACTGATTGTTTTATGCGTGGGTTAGTTTTATCGCCATTGGGGTAAAGAGGTAAGGGCGTAGGATGAAGAGTGTATGAGAGTATACTGGACATACCAAAATTAATAGCTTCATTCACAGCATAGGGAATTCGCTGATCTATCATCCCGGAAAAGATTTTATCTAAAGAGTGCCCCAATACTTTTTCTGCATCCAATCCCGATAGCTTTGTCATCCAATTATTCCAAAAAACAACTCGTTGTTTTTCATTAAGAATTACAACACCGAAGTTAACCGCATTAGAGACTGCTTGTTCCATTGAATTCATAATACGAATCACTAATTAATTTGAAATGCTTTTTTCACTTCAGACATAAAACTGTGCACAGAATTAACATCCATAATAAATAATACAAATCCATAAATGTTTTTCGAAGAAAGCGACATACTAATTTGGGCAACCAGGTAGAGCTGACCCAGATCTTCCTCTCCCAAAACAATATCAACATCGCTGACATTTACACTGGGCAATGAACCTGTCATACGGGAATTAAAAAGATTCGCCAAACTGCCCATACATCCATTCATTATAATGTTACCAATTTCGGCCAAGGTATCTTGTTCTAGTTCAGTAATATGCTCAATGGGCGTACTATCACCTAACATACGTCGTACAATCTGCAGCGTTCCCTGTTCTGGAAATAATAAAAGTGTATTGGTACTAAAATTTGATGTCGATGAAAAACTTTGTCGAATCGAACACAAACGAGAAGACCCTTGACCTAGCTGAGTAATTAATTCTGATTTAGAGAGAATCTGCACAGTCGGTACGGACAACACAATATCTTCACGAATAATTTGCGAAAACATTGCAGCCGCTTCACCCAACGACAAATTAAATGTTTCAGCCAACGCATCTAATTCAAGTTCGGTAAATTCCATATCAAGCACCTTTCAACAAACTAAGAATGCTGTCAATAACCTTCTCACCCACCGGCTTTTTGAAGAAATGAAGCCCTAATTTTTCTGCATCTATACGGGTAGAATCTTGAATATTGGCTGTCAGCATTGCCATAAGACTGCCGGGGTACTGAAGATTGATTTGCTCTGCTAGTTCAAGCCCTGTTCTCCCTGGCATATTCATATCTAATATTGCAAGTGCAGGTACTTGTTGCGCAAAACACATCAAAGCTTCATCTGCATTAGATGCTTCAATCACCGTTGAGCCTGGCGCCAAGTCCAACAACAGAGCCTTTATTAACATTCTTGATGCTCTACTGTCATCAACGACCAAAATAGTTGCCACGGTAAATTTCTCCATTGTGTTGGTTAAGTTAGTGAAATCTTTTTTTAGAGTAGTCTGGAATATTAAAAACGCAAAAAGTGCAATTGAGTGCCGGATTACTTTCTCTTAATTTACCCTTAAGTTTTTATTTTTAATCTGCACCCTGAGAAATCCCAAATCTGAGGGTGCAGTAATGAAAGACTTATCAGCCGCGTTACCTGAAACATCTCATTCCAGTTGGCATATGCCACGTTTGCCGCAAATCCGCATTCCCCGTTTTAGTTTGCAAACTCCGGGGTCGCAAGAACGTGCGGCAGTGGAAGCTTATATTCATGAGCGTTTTGCCGAAGTACATCAAGCCAGGGTCAGCCATTTTCTTCCTAACATCATTAGCTTACGTTGCGGTGGTGAATATTCCGCTGCGGTGGGTTTAGCGCCGGCCAGTGGCGGTAAATTATTTGCAGAACAATATCTCGATGCAGCTATAGAAAAAGTTATCAGCGAAAAACTCGGCCTTGATGTCGCACGTGATCAAATTGTGGAAATTGGCAATCTGGTTTCCACTTGGAAAGGCAGCAGTTTGTTGTTGTTTATTGTGATCGGCGAAGTGATGGAGCGATTGGGTTATCACTATGTAATGTTCACCGGAACTCGTGAAGTCAAAGCTTTACTTGCACGTTTACGTTATTCACCTGTGGTCTTGGCTGATGCTGATCCAAGTGTATTACCAGATTCAGGTGCGAGTTGGGGAAGCTATTACAAAAATCAACCGCAGGTGATGTTTGGTGATAATCGCCCTGCTATGGCAGCAGCACGAAAAAATCCCATGTATCGCGCAACTGTTGCAGCGATTAGTCGCCCTATTGAAAAAATTTGCAACGAATTTCGTGCAGCCAATCCTGCGTTGAACACTTCAGGAGTAAAATCATGAACAAGATTTTGACTGCCATTAGTAATCACGCGACACACACGCCAGACAAAATCGCATTGATTGGTGAAAAATATCAACTCACCTACTCACAAGTCGCCACTCAAATAGATCGCCTGGCAAATTGGTTAACTACTCAAAAAATTAACCGCGCAGGTTTGTGGGGTGAAAATTCTATTGAATGGATTATTGCTGATCTTGCTGCCTGGAAAGCCAAGGTGACATTAGTTCCCCTGCCCCGATTTTTTTCAACGGCACAATTGCAACACGTGATCAGGGATGCACAACTAAGTCAGCTGTTGGTCTGCGGGAATATTGCTAATGTCACTCCCATCAGTGCAAGAATAGACTCACCAATTGCCAGTATTTATCTCGATCAAATCGAACACATTCAAGATAAAACCTCGGCGATTGAATCAGTTGCAAAAATTACATTTACTTCAGGCACCACTGGCACACCCAAGGGTGTTTGCCTTTCAACAGCCGCGTTGGAAAATGTTACGCAAGCCCTGGCTGAGAGAATTTATT
>CAZICR010000365.1:0-3732 GCA_964537795.1 uncultured Cellvibrionaceae bacterium
TTGTTGATGACTATCTTGCGAGGGCCACCGTTATTGGTGCAGTCACCACAAGTACGGGCAACTTTACCCGCATTGGCAACATAGAAATTACTGATGTGAAGTTCACCGCGGCCATTAAATTGGAAGGTTTTATCTGCACCTTTATAGGCTGCACCACAATTCACGCTCATGATAGTTCCTTTGGGCCCAAGAGCCGTTGCGGCATCTTCACCCACGTCTTCCCACCATACATTTTCCAAACTACAGTTACCGAGACAGTGAATACCATCTGCTGCAAGAGTACCTATAATAACGTTTCTGATGCTACCGCCATCCTGTACATCAAATACAGCTGGTTGGCCTTCAGCTTGTCCACCACCGGAGAGGTTGTAACGTTTGTTGCCACCATCGAATACCTCACCGGTTTTCACAACATAGGTTGCAGGCAATTGAACGGTTTCTGTTGGTGTGGGCATTTGGCAACCGGGATAGTAACCCAAATTCGACGCCGTGCTGGTTGCTGTGGAGCTGCTTGAAGAAGAGCGGCTGGAGCTGGTTGTTGAAGCCACACTTGAACTAGTAGATGATTTGCTTGAACTGGAACTGCTCGAGCTTGATGAAGTCGGAGTGGACGAAAGTGGCACGGAACATTCATTGACACCACCGTTAATACGACTGCCAAAGGTGGCTGCGGAACAAGTAAAGCTACCGGATAATACTTTGTAAACAAATTTGTCTGCTCGACCAAATGCAACATTGGTTGATGCAGAAACAGAACATGTTTTGCCTTCATTACACAGGGTTTTGTAACCCGCTGGACGATTGGCTGCAGACGCTGTACTGGCCAGTACAATCGCTGACAAACCAATTAATAAATGTTTGATTTTCATTTAGGCTTACCTATCAATTTTAATGTTGGATTACCAGTCAGGTGCAAAATGCAACTGACAACTTTTAACAATGTGTGGTGTGTGTAGTGACCAAAATGCCTAAGCTGAATATAGAACTGCAACCAGCGAATTATTTATTGATTATAGGTGGACAGTCTACGGCATTTATGATCCATAAGACGCAAATGTTCAAATCTTTGCGGATCATCTCACTTGAAAAATGTGATTTTGTCGAAGAATAATGACTTATTTATGATACTTTCACGATTAAAACAATCACTTCTGATGGATTTTTACATGAAAACAGCTTCGAAATTTCTTTTATTAGGTTTATTGGTAACTTTACTGGCTGGCTGCTATGACCTGGTTAATCAGCCTCTGGGTGGATTGGGTGGGGAGAAAGCGATTTTCTCCATAGCGGGAAAATGGGTTGAAAAGGAAAAAAATCAAACCCTTGAAATCAATGAAACTGATGAATCAGACGAGTTCACTTTTGTATTCGATCAAAATGGAAAAGTCTGGAAGGGTCTGGTTGAAGCGGCATACTATGAAAAGAAAGTCGTGTTGAATCTGGACTTGGCAAGTCTGTCACTAAATGGAGAAAAATTAATTCAACCTTCAGAACCCATGTATTTATTGATCGGCATCTATTTCAAGGGCGACAAGCTTCATGTTATTCCTGCGGACATGCAAAAATTCAAACAACTTTTAGCAGAACATTTTTATGCAACACCAGTGAAAACATTGAGGTCTTGTGTGGGCGGCAATGAAGTATGCAAACAACATTTTTCTGACAACTATGTGTTGTCTCCATCACAAAGCAAAAAATTCGATCAAAAGTTTGAAAAAAACTTCATGCGTATTTTCCCCGGAGATAAAGCCACTATCTTTGTACCACAGGACGCACCTTGAATCCCTCATAACCAAAAGTAAGACAATCAACCGAAAAGCAGTTTTTAATGACAAAATGAAATAAAAAAACTCAAATTGATTGGATATCCCTGACTATACTCACATTGAGTCCTTGAAAAGGGGTCACATCTGCTACTGTGAGGGCGAGGCGTGTTATGGAGTCCATTATGAGTGAAAAGAAGAAGGCTAAAGTTCTGTTGAGCCAGTTGGAAGATGCGTTGGAAGAAAGACAAGATAATGACAGGCGAAAAAATCAGAAGCCGTTAACTGAAATTCAGGATCGTCGAAAGGCCGACAGAAGAGAAACAAAGAAACAAACCCACTAGTCAAAAAACCCGGATTAAGTCCGGGTTTTTCTTTTAAGGACAAAAAATTGAAAGTTAATGGAGTCGCAGACTAAACCCCCGGTCTCAGAATTTGCTTCTTTGGACAAAGACTTATCTTCTGCTTGAGATAGGTTTTTCATTATGCGAATCTCGCCGCCAATTATCAGTGAATGGAGAAGCTTCAAGGTGAAGAGAGCAGTAAAAATTCTGGGAACAGGTCACGTATTACCAAGACAAGCGGTGTTGAGTAGTGATCTGGATAAACAATTAGGTCTACCTCAAGGCAAGCTCGAATCAGTCGGTGGAGTTCACAAACGCTATTTTGCCAGCAAAGATGAATATGCGGCCAAACTTGCTGCTGCCGCTGCGCTTAAATCCTTGGTTGCTGCTAACTTAACTTTGGATGATATAGATTGTCTGGTTGCTACCAGTGCCACTATGGATCAAGGTATGCCATCCAATGCAGCCTTGGTTCACGCTGAACTTGGCCTTTCCCATTCCGCCATTCCTGCTTTTGATATCAATGCCAGCTGCCTCGGATTTTTGGCGGCCTTGGACTCGATTACCTGGATGATCGCGGCCGGTGCCTACAAGCGTGTTTTGGTAGTTGCCGCCGATCTTGCCTCTTGCGGTCTCAACTGGGATCATCTGGAATCCAGCGCCATTTTTGGTGATGGAGCTGCTGCAGTGGTTTTGGGCTCCGGTGAAACAGGATCACAGATTCTGGCTTCCAGCTTAAAGACTTATTCTGAAGGTGCGCACTATTGTGAAATTCCAGCGGGTGGCTCCCGGTATCACCCCAGTCGAATTGATCAGGAATTTACGCCCCTGACCAAATTTCATATGGAGGGCAAAAAGGTATTCAAGTTGGCATCAACCCATATGCCGGATTTTATAAGCAATTTGCTGACAAATGCTGGCAAATCGCTAAAAGATATCGACTGGTTTGTGCCGCATCAAGCCAGCCAGCTGGCATTGCACCATCTCACCAAACGATTGGAAGTGAATCCGGAGAAGGTGATTAACATTTTTGCCAATCACGGTAATCAGGTGGCTGCTTCTCTACCAACCGCGTTGGACATTGGTATAAAAGATGGACGTATTCAACGTGGTGACGCGCTTCTATTAATCGGTACCGGTGCGGGCTTGTCGATCGGCGGCGTGGTGCTGGAGTACTAAATGAAAATTCTGGTTACGGGGGGCACGGGTTTTCTAGGTCGACATTTGGTCTGGCGGTTGGCGGCTCTAGGCCACCAAGTGATTTTCACCGGGCGACAAGCGAATGCAGCCAAGGAAGTCATCGCACTGAGTCCAGCGGTTGTGCATTGGGTGCAAGTTCAACATGGTGAAGCCAATGCAACTAACTTGATGATTGAAGCGGCTGAGAATGTTGATGCCATAGTCCACACAGCAGCGCTCTCATCTCCCTGGGGTCGATACGAAGATTTTGTAAAAGCCAATATTGAAAGCACCAAAGACGTGTTGGCTGCTTGCGAAAAAAATAATATTCAACGCTTAGTGCATATCTCAACACCCAGTGTGTACTTTGAATTTAAAGATAAGGTCAATGTAAAAGAAGATTCGCCCCAACCTCAACCAATCAATCATTACGTGGCGACCAAAGC
>CAZICR010000366.1:0-3697 GCA_964537795.1 uncultured Cellvibrionaceae bacterium
TTCGCGGCGAAGAGTGGATCAACTCCGCGCCCAAACATTTAAAACTCTACGAATATTTTGGCTGGCAAGCGCCAGTGCTTTGCCACTTACCTTTGCTGCGCAATCCGGATAAATCCAAACTCAGCAAACGCAAAAATCCGACCAGTATTCTTTACTACAAACGCATGGGTTATTTACCCGAAGCCATGCTGAATTATTTAGGCCGCATGGGCTGGTCCATGCCGGATGATCGCGAAAAATTTACGCTAAAAGAAATGCAACAACATTTCGATTTAATGCGCGTGTCATTAGGCGGCCCGATTTTCGATGTCGAAAAACTCAGTTGGTTAAACAGCGCTTGGATTCGCGAAAATTTCACTCACGAACAACTCGCCGAACGTTTACACCAATGGGCATTCAATAAAGACATGCTAATGCAAGCTCTACCCCACGCCCAATCGCGCATGACGACCCTGAGCGATTTCGCACCACTCGCCAGCTTTTTAGTCAGCGGCATGTTGCCGCTAACCGAAGCACAATTCACCGCGAATAAATTGGAACTGGAAAAACAAAAAGAATTTTTGCAATTCGCTTTATGGCGCTTGGAAGCCCTCCGCTTCTGGGACAAAGACACCCTCTTCACCGAACTCAAAACCCTCGCTGATCAAATGGGTATAAAAGTAAAAGATGCTTTAGCACCAATCTTCATCGCGATTGCGGGTACAACTGCATCTTTCTCAGTTGTTGATTCAATGCAAATTATCGGTCCCGATATGACAAGAGCACGCTTGCGTCATGCGATTAACGTGTTGGGTGGATTTGGGAAGAATAAGCAGAAGGATCTGGAGAAGGTGTTTTTGAAACTTGGCGAGAACTCTGAGAAAAGTCCTGCGGAGTAATTTTGGTTAGACTTGAAGTTGAAAACCCACCGGATGGTGGGTTTTTTGTTTATCCAAAGCGATGGTGGGTTTTTCAATTTCTGACATATCAGACAGTAAACTTCAGAAAGCAAATAAAATTTTACCCACCATGATTTGGCAATTTTTCATGTTCCACAGTTAAAGCTAGAACCCTATTTTGATAACAATATAGGCTAGAAAAAACAACGTACTGGAGGGCAAAGAAAAAAGCAACGCCAATACAATAAGAAGATTTATTTCATTTTTAATAAAAAACAATGAAGCCAGAGAAACTATGTTAGCTATGCCAAGTACTACTATAGAATAAATTTCATAACGCATCGTAACGTTATATATCCAATACTCACTTGAATAATTATGTTTCGGCATACCTAACAAGAGTATTGCTATGCCAGTGACGACACCTATAATAATCCCGTACAAATAAATATGATGTCGATTAATATTAATTTTCCTATCAAATATCCAATAGGATAGTTTTTCTCCTAATAAAAATGCGCTAACTTTAAATCCGAATACAAATCCCCACAACAATAAAAACATACAACATCCTCTAATTTAAATCCTAAGTAATTAAACAATTTCGATAAGGGTAATTGAGAAATACGCCAGATTAGTCTCACCATTGTTTTCTCAACAATCGATATCGGAGTCAACTCTGTTATCCCCTCCCCTTGCCAAGGGGAGGGCTAGGGAGGGGTGAAAGATCTTCAATTACATCCACGATTTTTCAAATAACCGCATTCAATTCTCGCATCACTTCATCGTTTCGAAACCGCAAAACGACTATTCCTAATGAATGCATAAATTGATCACGAACCGCATCATACTCCTGACCACCGTCTTGGTAATGGCTATCGCCATCCAGTTCAACTAATAATTTAATTTGTGGCGCATAAAAATCTGCAATATAACGACCTATTCCATATTGCCTTCTAAATTTTATGCCTAATTGATTACACCTAATTTTATCCCACAATATTTTTTCTGGAGCAGGCGCATTACTTCGTAATTCTTTGCGCAACGATTTCTTGTTGAGTTGATTGTATATTTTATTGGTCAAGTCCTTTCACCCCCTCCTAACCTCCCCCTTGGCAAGGGGGAGGAATGAAAAACCAGTTCGATACTTCGCAAATATCAATTCCTTAAGCTTTATCAATCTCTTCATTCCATTGATCTTCATATCCAGCTCTTTCAAGGTACCCGCCGATAGAATTATACAGCCTCTCAGTCCAAAACTCCGAACCTCCCTCACATGGCAACTCGACACCTTCAGCCGATTTATTCACCATCGCCCAAAAAAATTTACTTAAATGAATAGCTTCTTGTTTATTAGCGACTACGCCTTTTTTAATTATTTCTCTTGCAAGAGCGTCTTCAAGGACTTCGGCCATAAATAAAGCAACTGTTTTTTCTTCGGCATGTTTGTATTGAATCATAGTGCTTTTCCCGCGTCTTTTATTACCGACATACGATCAGCAATCCATTTTAGCTTCGAAACCAATTGGTACAATGACATTGTTTCGGTTACTGTTAATAAGTAATGTCCTTTCTTGTTTAAATCCGGTTCAAATTTCATCCCGGAAGGAAGATCCGATTTCTCTAAAATCCAATACACGTGTATTTTTGCACCTTTGTTATGTTTTTCTTTCATTTTGTAAACACCTTTCAGATGTTGCCAATGAGAGGAAAACGACAAACCCATTTGACTGTGTGGCAAAACCCATTTTTCATCTGCAGAAAATTCCCAATCCTTTCGTCTTAAACCTTGAATAAGTTTATCACCTTCTTGTACATCTCGTTTTCGGTAAAGAGTTGGGTGGCTAAGATGTCTTGTTGGTCGTCCTAATGCTCCCTCGAATTCATTTATTATCTCTCTCAAATCATCCATTGTTTTGAATTGATGAACATATTTTTCTTCACTCATAAATAATTAATCTCCATGCAAATGAAATGATCCCTACCACCAAAAGCGGACAGTTGATTGTATATTTTATTGGTCAAGTCCTTTCACCCCCTCCTAACCTCCCCGTTCACAAACCATATCCCTATGGTTTGCCCTTCGGGCAACTTCGTTGTGCAAATTGATCCTTCAATTTGTGGCAAGGGGGAGGAACTAAAAAAACCAATCCGGAAATTTTCTGTAGGGCAGATTAAGAAGTACTTTTGATCTTTCTCACTATTTATCTGCCATTTCATTATTTTTAAATTCCTCACCAAACTTCCCTTCGTAAATATCAATTATTCGTTTGAATTCCCATTCGGCTTCTATCACATTATGGTTTCGGTCAACGGATATTAAATAGGCCTACAGTATCCTTCATAATAAAAATCTACGATGACTCCTTCTTCATTGACGATCCAATAATGAACGCACGTTGGATCCAATTTTTTTAAATCGTATCGGTATATTTTTTTTGTTTCTTGCCCTGATATCATATTCGGAGATCCCCATAAATCGATAATCTCCTGAATCGAATGACCAACCGCACGCTGATTAACATCAGCCCAAGAAACAAAATATGAACAACTTGTCAGAGCTACAAATACAGTGAACCATCTAAATATTTCAATTATGATTCTCATTTACAGACTCAATTCGGTAATAACTACAGTCAGTGTAGAATTTCCCAACCGACTCACTTTATGGTCAATCAGCCTAGCAAAACCAATCCGGAAATTTTCTGTAGGGCAGCATGAGAAGCACGCTTGATCGTTCTCGTTGTTTATCAACCATCTCTTTATTTTTAAATTCCTCACCGAAATTACCTTCATAAATATCAATTATTCGTTTGAAT
>CAZICR010000367.1:0-3691 GCA_964537795.1 uncultured Cellvibrionaceae bacterium
ACCACCACCGAATTATAAATGCGATGATCTTTCAGGTAAGGCAAATTCTTAACATCGAATCGCGAAGCAAAAAGAGTATCTTCAATAAAGGGGGATTGAATTTTTTTCCCTAAAAATGGATTCTCATTTTTTAATGAATTATTCGCTTCACTTATTGGACGGGAAATAGACGTTAAATAAACATCCGGTATTTTGAAATCCTTACCATTAAATTCAATACCGGGTAAGGATATTTTGTGAATCACGCTGCTATAAAATTCCTGCCAATTAACCAGTTGACCAGTTAACCATTGTTCAGCAGCATGAATAATCGCATGGCTATCAGGATGATTATCCTGAACAACATGCGCATCACCCCAACACGAATTCTGATACCAATTATATTGATTTTCCTGGATCTCCAGCCATTCAATTAATGCATGACTTAATTCATCAATTGAATGGCAAACAATAACCAATTTATGCTCGAATACATCCCGGCCCAGCTGCAAGGTGTAACAAAGCTGTTGCAAATGAGTATCAGGATTTTGGTGCAAATGCTGATGTAAGCGTGAAACTAATGACCTTAGCTGTGCGAAAGAAGGCGCAGATAACACCACCGGTTGATATTCTTGAGTGACCGCTTCCATTATTAATTCCGGCGCTTCCTCCAGAATTACATGGGCATTGGAACCGCCCGCACCGAAGGATGAAACTCCAGCCCTGCGTGGATATCCATCAGTTTTCCAATCTGTTAATTGGTATTGCAATTTAAATGGTGTTTGATCAAAAGCAATTTTTGAATTGGAAGGTATAGGATCAGCATTATTTGATTCCACACCACGCGTTAAAGATGGCACAAGCGTTTTATGTTTCATTTGCATCAAACATTTAATAATACCTGCAAGTGCAGCGCAGGATTCCAGGTGACCTATATTGGATTTAACTGAGCCCAGTGCACACCATGGATCTGGTTCAATCAAAGACTTTTCATTCAACAATTCTGTTGCTGCATTAAATCCTTCAGTTAAACCCCGAACCTCAATAGGATCACCTAAATTGGTTGCTGTACCATGTGCCTCTATGTAACTGATACTGGCAGGTGAGATATTTTTTTCTATCAAGGCATTGCGAATGAGTTCTGCTTGCGCTGTTGGATTGGGAACTGTAAACCCATTGGTTTTACCACCTGAATTCACTACAGTATTTTTAATAATGCCTTGGATATTATCGCCATCAGCCAATGCCACAGAAAGCGGTTTCAATAATAGTGCGCAGACCCCTTCACCAAATAAAGTTCCATCAGCAGCATCTGAAAATGGTGAACAAACACCTGACTTTGAAATCATTTGCATCTGGGAATATTGAATAAAACGACTCGGATGCGAAATTAAATTCACACCGCCGACAATAGCCGTTGCACACTCACCATTACGTAAGCTTGAACAAGCAAGATGTAAAGCTGTCGCTGATGAAGAACATGCAGAATCAATTGCAAGGCTGGGCCCATGCAAATCAAAATAATAAGAAACTCTATTAGGTATTTGATAAAGGTCACTCATGCGATAATGACTAAAACCTTGTAATGCAGCTTGATAAGCATTTAATGCATAATCGCTGGAAATAACACCCAGAAATACACCCGTTGATTTGGATAACCTGGTGCGTGTATATCCTGCATCTTCCAGTAACCCCCAAACAGTTTGTAAAAACAAACGTTGTTGCGGGTCCATAGTTTCCGCTTCACGAGGCGAAATCCCAAAAAATTGATTATCAAATTTATAGGGGTTATCAATAAATCCGCCTAATCTTCCGTAGGTTTTTTCCAACGAAGGTTCAGCAGAAAAATATTCCTCCATATCCCATCGATCTTTCGGAATATCACTAATACTACAAATACCTTGCTTCAGGTTATTCCAAAATTCAGTAATATTGTTCGCACCGGGAAACATACCGTTAATCCCAATGATGGCTATTTCATCTTCCGTGTTCTTTGTAATTGATGGAACATGGACAGGAGAACTTAATTCTAATTTTTTTCCTGATACAAATTTGATGATATCCTGGATATTTTTTGTTTCGAATAACAAGGTTTGTGGAATATCGGGGTAGACGGATTTCAATGCAACTGTTAAATCAACAATTTTATAGGATTCATCGACAACATTTTCCAGATCAACCTGAATATCAATGGTGTCAGCCTCTACGCCCAGCACACGACTGAAAATATCGATAATAGTTTGGCTCTGTGAATCACCCTCAAGAGTTGATGCCGTTTGTGTATTCGATAAATTTTCATTTAGATAATTAATATCGGAATAGATAAAAATACAATTTTCCAATGCCAGCTGCAGATCATGCGCTGTGCTGACAGATTCTTTAATCACGCCTTCTTTTATATCATCTGAATTTAATAACTGATGACGGTTGACATCCAGAGTAAAGTTTTTCAGCAGTTGACTGTCAGCCAGTAAATCCTCCTGCTCTGCTTCCATTGAAATCGGTTCGGTAATATTTAATTGCGATGCAATTTCATTTAAAAATTTCAATAGAGGTTCATTTTTTTTCGATTTTACATATCGCAATGCGACCTGATCCAAGTCAAAGGATTCTGCCAAATTGGCTAGCTGGGCTATTATTCTGTGTTCAACACCTCGCCCAAGTACGCGACAACTTAACAGGAAAGTATCGACTAACAGCCGGTTTTTTTCGGTATAAGCCAATACCAAACCCACAACACCATAATCTCCGAATTTATCAGTCACCGAAACACAGAATCCTTGATAACCAGATGCAATCAATTCCAGAATTTCTGCTTCACTACGTCGTATGCTGCTGAGATTAAATTGATTGGTTCTTTTTGTTAACTGTGCAGCACGTGCAATATTGGTTTCATCTATGGGGGTAAATTCCAACTGGATATTCAAAGATTCAAGAAAATTAGCGAAGCTGGCAGATTGTTGTTGGAAATCTTTTCTGGCTTTGTCTTCCTGATATAAGCGTGTACGCGACCTGTCCTCCTGGGTAACACGTCGCTTATCCAAAACCCATAAATGGTTAATCATGGAATAGATTTTTTCTTCTTGCTGCGGCATTTCCAAGGTCAAAACAGCGGGCAGATGTGCGCGAACCTGAGCACATTCAACCGGATTATCATCAATAAAAATAAAACTATCCAACCCAAGATTTAGCCGTTCAGCCAAGGCTTTGATATTGTCGGATTTGCTTTCCCAATTAATGCAATGATCAACCAAATGTTGCTTTGCCAAGAGCATATCCGGATGCTGATCAAATACATCCCATACTGCTTGCTCACGATTTTTACTACACAAGCAAAGCAAAATTCCTTCATCATGTTGGCGAATGAGAAATTTCTGGAAATCTTTAAGCGCAGGACTAATCTCCATACTTAAAGGACCCGTCTCATCACATACACCTTTCCACAAGGTGTTATCACAATCAAGCACAATTACTTTAAAGGGTGCCGAGTGATGATTAAATAAAGTGCGGATCGCGAGCATACCAATTATGTTGAAATAATTATCTGAATAAGGAATATGCGCCATTTGCAATCGCAATAGATCATCATATTCTGTGACGCCATACATAGCGTGATAATTCTTTGCGACATTCGTTGTTACTTTTTCAAAAGCAGCTAACTGCTCAAGCAGCTCTTGTTCGATCAAGTCAAAGTGTGCATTCAAATCTGACT
>CAZICR010000368.1:0-3680 GCA_964537795.1 uncultured Cellvibrionaceae bacterium
AATACAGTTGCCGAAACCTGGCAAGGTATTGTCAATGGTAAAAGTGGTATTCAAACCATCAGCCACTTTGATGCATCGGCATTTACGACACAATTCAGTGCCTCGGTAAAAAATTTGGTTGTGGATGAATATTTTCCGGCCAAAGAAGCAAAAAAAATGGATGCTTTTATTCAATACGGCATGGTCGCCGGCATTCAAGCGATTCGTGATTCCGGTTTGGAAATAACCGATGTCAATCGCAGTCGAATCGGCGTTTCAATTGGTTCCGGTATTGGTGGAATAGGGACGATTGAAGAGGGGGCGCATACTCTCGAACATAAAGGGCCACGCCGAATATCCCCTTTCTTTGTACCCAGTGCGATCATCAATATGATCTCAGGCAATTTATCGATTATGTTTGGGCTGCAAGGGCCAAATGTCGCAGTGACAACTGCTTGTACTACCGGAACCCATGCGATTGGTTTTGCGTCGCGCATGATTCAATACGGCGATGCCGACGTGATGGTTGCCGGTGGTGCTGAAATGGCTACAACTCCTCTTGGATTGGGAGGTTTCGCTGCCGCACGTGCCTTATCCACTCGAAATGATAATCCACAAGCGGCTTCACGCCCTTGGGATAAAGACCGTGATGGTTTTGTGTTAGGTGATGGGGCGGGTGTGTTGGTATTGGAAGAATACGAACATGCCAAAAAACGCGGCGCTCGCATTTACGCAGAGTTGATAGGGTTTGGCATGTCGGGAGATGCTTATCACATGACCTCCCCACCGGAAACAGGTGCAGGTGCAGCCGCTTCCATGCGTAATGCGATAGCAGATGCTGGCATTCCTATGGAATTGGTGAATTACATCAATGCACACGGTACATCGACCCTTGCTGGCGATTTAGCCGAATGTCGCGCGGTTAAAGCGGTGATGGGGACTGCTGTGGATCAAGTCGCCGTCAGTTCAACCAAATCCATGATTGGTCATTTGTTGGGTGCTGCCGGTGCAGTAGAGGCGATTTTCAGCGTGCTGGCGATTCGTGACCAGGTGGCACCACCGACGATTAATCTGGATAACCCGGCGGAAGGCTGCGATATCAATTTGGTACCTCACACAGCTCAAACACGAAAAATAGAAGCGGTGTTATCCAATTCTTTTGGTTTTGGCGGTACTAATGGCTCGTTGGTATTCCGGAAAGTCTAATCACAAATACAGCACAGGATTATAAAAACGCCGAGCAACGCTCGGCGTTTTTCGTTAGACTTCGGCCATGACTCAATACCCTATAATCCAAATAAACGGACAGTCCTCTGAACTCATCTCTGTATTGGATAGAGGCTTTGCCTATGGCGATGGTTTTTTTGAAACCTGTCGTGTTTATAAAAATAAAATTCATTTGTGGGACTTACATCTCAAGCGATTAGTCAATACAGCAAAACGTTTGTCTATCACGTTGGATGTGCAACAACTGCAATCCTGGATCAATAAGCTATTGCAGCAATCTCCGTTGGATAACGCCATTTTAAAAATTCAAATTACTCGCGGTGTGGGTGCGAGGGGTTATGCATTCGCTGAAGATTTATTACCCGGTATTGTTTTGTTTTTGTCGCCCGCGAATGTGTTATTGAGTTCACAATGGCTTGATGGTGTTTCTGTGCGTATTTGCAATTTGCCATTATCAGAATCGCCAGCACTGGCTGGATTAAAACATTTAAATCGATTGGAAAATATTCTGGCGCGCGCTGAGTGGAAAGATGAATATGCAGAAGGGTTTTTGTTTAATCAGCAAGGTTATTTAATTGAAGGCACCATGAGTAATGTTTTTTTGGTGAAGAATAATCAATTGATAACTCCGGAGTTATCGCGATCCGGTGTCGCCGGTGTGATGCGTGAATTCATTATGACGGAAACGTCATTGTCAATAAGTTGCCAGCAAAAAAATATATTAATGGATGAGCTTTTATCGGCGGATGAAATATTTGTTTGCAATAGTGTGATTGGCATTTGGCCGGTCATTCAGCTTCATACAAACCCAATGAGAAACTTCACCGTCGGTAAAATTACCCGCGAACTACAGGCCGCTTTGTATCGGGATTATCAAGGAGACAATCATGTCACTGCGTAGTTTTTTCAAGGCGACAGTTAAATTATTGCTGGTATTGATTTTACTTTTTGCAGCGGCGGCGATTTACGCTTGGTTTTATTGGCAGGATTGGATGCAAAAACCCTTGCCGATTCCTCAGCAGGGTATTTACATCACTCTTGAAAAAGGCCAAACCCTGGGTCATGTATTAAATCAACTTTCACAACAAGATGCTTTGCAATACCCAAAGCCCTTGCGTTGGTATGCACAATTCACTCAACAAACCAAAGTTCATCAGGGTGAATATTTTTTGCAGAGTGGCGTCACACCTGTCGGCCTATTGGAAAAATTGAACAAAGGTGATGTGGTTTTATATCAAATCACTTTTCTGGAAGGTTGGACTATTAAACAAGTACTGGCTGCTTTGGCTGCTCAAGATAAAATCAAACCGGATTCCAAAAATCTTTCAGTAAACGAAATTGCTCAAAAATTGGGAATAGAAAACAAGCAAATGGAAGGCTGGATTTTTCCGGACACTTACACTTTTAGTCGCAATACCTCGGATCTTGAATTGTTGCAGCAAGCGCACAATAAAATGCGCCATGTGTTGGATGAAAAGTGGAAAACACGTGCAGAGAATTTGCCGTATAAAACGGCGTACGAAGCTTTGATCATGGCATCAATTATTGAAAAAGAAACCGGTCATGCCAGTGAGCGCGATCAAATTGCGGGTGTGTTTGTTAGACGTTTGCAACAGGGCATTCGATTACAAACGGATCCAACAGTGATTTACGGAATGGGCGATACCTACAAAGGTAAAATTCGTCGTCGCGATTTACAAAACCCGACGGCATACAACACCTATCTGATTTCAGGATTGCCACCAACGCCCATCGCTATACCCAGTCAGGCATCAATAGAAGCAGCTTTGCATCCTGCAGCAGGAAACGCCCTTTATTTTGTCGCCAAAGGTGATGGTACCAGTGAATTTTCGGCAACACTCCAGGAGCATAATGCGGCGGTGCGACGGTTTCAGTTAAAGCGTCGTAGTGATTATCGGTCTGCACCTTAAGCTTAAAACAAACCCCACCCTAACCCTCCCCTTCGTAAGGGGAGGGGATAGTTTTCACTCCGTATTTAAATAAACAGGAGTAAAGTCCCTTCCCCTTACGAAGGGGGGAGGATAGGAGGGGGTTTGGATTTCCCAAAATCCATCATCATAGTTACAATGCGAACAATTTTTAAATCCTAACTATTGAGTGATTTATGTCCGCGACAGCTTCAACTGATAAGCCTTCATCAAAACCCATGCATTTTATCCAAAATATTATTTCGCAAGATCTCGCATCGGGATTGCATCAAAAAGTCGTCACCCGTTTTCCTCCTGAACCCAATGGCTATTTGCATATTGGTCATGCTAAATCGATTTGCTTGAATTTTGGTATGGCAGAAGAATTCGGTGGTGTATGCAATCTGCGTTTTGATGACACCAATCCTGAAAAAGAAAATGAAGAATTCGTCAATTCTATTATGGAAGACGTCAAGTGGTTGGGTTTCAACTGGGATGGAAAAGTTAAATATACTTCGGATTATTTCGATCAGCTTTTTGATTGGG
>CAZICR010000369.1:0-3667 GCA_964537795.1 uncultured Cellvibrionaceae bacterium
CTGGAAGAATTAAATAACACCGCATTTTCTATGCAAGCACCTTATGACGATGCTGATTTGCGTTTGGGATGTTTTATAAGTTGGGCGAAGTTGCGCAATCAGGTAGATTTTTCGGTTTTTCCGAATTTGGAAAAATTTTATGATGGGATTTTGGGATATGACGCGTTTGTGAAGACTAAACCGCCGGCTTGATGCCCTCACCCCAACCCTCTCCCGGAGGGAGAGGGGGACAGTATTTACTTTGTAGTGAATTAATTAGGGAGTCATCCCCTCTCCCTTTGGGAGAGGGCTAGGGTGAGGGAAAATCACAATCCATAAACAATTTTCGGCTTCCTTAATTGATTCGCCGTAAACCCCAACAACAATGCACCCAATAAAATTGAAACACTGGCCAGTTGCAACAACTGTAATGAAGTCACCAGTTCACCCAATAAAATATTTTTAATCATAATTTGATGTGCCAACACAGGAACCCACATAAACCAATCCTGATAACCACTCGGATTTATCAAAGTATAAAACAAAGGCACCATCGGAATAAAAACCATTAACCCCATATAGGTTTGGGCATCTTTAAAACTACGCGCAAAAATTGAAATTAAAAATTGCAAGCTGGTAGCCAAGATTGCAACCGGAAATAACACCAAAAAAATACAACCTATGTCAGCCAAGACTACATCCACTTTCATACCTATATCTTTAAAAGGTAAAAAATGAAATGCGACAGCTAATAAACCCAACGCAACCAATATAACGAGCAAAGTTAAAATATAACTGTTCAACCATTTACCAATCAAAATTAAAGAAGATTGTGCGGGTGTAATCAAAAGTGATTCCAGTGAGCGACGTTCGCGCTCTCCTGAAACCATATCGGCTGAAAAACCAATGCTTCCCAAAAAACAAGCCATAAGCAAAAAGAAGGGGACTGTGGCAATCACAAAAAATCCCATTTTTTGATCGCTGGCGATATTGATATCACGAATAAAAACTGGCGATGAAATGGAAGGATCAATGCCGCGCGACATTAAACGTAAACTGCCAATCCGACCTTGCCATGCCCATATTTGTTGCCTGACAAAACTCAAACTGCCTTGCACTTTGGTGTTGGTTGCATCAAAGACCAGAAGCAGCTCTACGGATTCTCCTGTTGAAAATTTTTGTTGTGCATCTTTGGGAATGATCAATGCGTAACCCAATTCATTTTGTTCTACTTTTTTATACGCGTCGCCTTCAATCGACGTGATGGCAACACCTCTTTCTTTCAACCAATCAACCAAGGGAGATAAATTTTCTACACCTGAAACAGATAATTGAATGGGATCATGAGTTGTCGCCCTGGATTGTTTACCCATATGAATTGCGAACAATGACGAGGCGACGAATACCCCGACTAAATAGATTGGCATCAGGACTATCATCCGCAGGCTACGCATATCTCTCAGCGTATCGCGCCATTCCTTTTTTAAGACTGTGAAAATTGTTAGCAGCATTTATGCGGACTCCTTTTTATTTTCTTTTATATTATTTTCTTCATCAGAAACAAGATTGATAAATGCATCTTCAAGATTGTCAGATTGACCTGCATCCAGAATTTCGTCTAAGTGCCCTTGCGCAACCACTTTTCCTCGGGCTATCACAATAATGCGATCACAGAGTCCTTTGACTTCGTGCATCAAATGACTGGAAAATACTACACATTTACCCTGCTGTTTCAGATCATGAAGCAACTTGCGCACTGCACGGGTTGTAATCACATCCAAACCATTGGTGGGCTCATCCAATAAAATATGCTGCGGGTTATGCACTATGGCGCGGGAGAGTGCTGTTTTCATTCGCTCACCCAAAGAAAATCCCTCTGCCTGTCGATCTGCAATTTTTTCCATTCCCAATCGTTTTATCAATTCAATAATTGAGGCCTCCAATTGCGTAGATTCCACTCTATGCAATTCACCGAAATAACGAATATTTTCAATTGCAGTTAACCGTTTATACAAACCTGTATCATCCGGCAATACTCCCAACAATCGACGCGCCGCTTCTGGCGATTCTGCAACCTTGATATGGTCAATAAAGATATCGCCGGAAGTGGGCTTAAGTAATCCATAAATCAATCGCATCAATGTTGACTTGCCTGCACCATTCAAACCTAACAGTCCGGTAATTTCACCATCGCGAAATTCCATACTGACATTATCCAACGCAGTAATAATTTTGTTTTCTTTTTTAAACGAAACTTTCTTGCTAGATGAATTTGCAATAAAAGTTTTAGATAGGTTTTCGACGCGAATCATTTTTCACCTCCTTCTTGTGTTTTATTATCGCGGTTAGCACCTAGATCCATAGGTAATGGCAAGATATTACGAACACAATCTGCTTTTAAATTGTCAGTTGATGCCCGCTCATAAAATTGGGCGATCAATTGCGGAACACAACCTTCTGTAGAAATAATATGATGGCCGCCGGGAGCAAGCAGGGACAAAGAGCGAGTCAGATTCTGATTTACCCGTTCTGCCCAGCTCACAGGTGTTACCGGATCAAATTCACCCGATAACAACAAAGCAGGTACGTCTGTCTTTAATGGCAGATAATAATTTTCAGGCAATTTTGTTTTCGGCCAAATGGCACAAACCCTTTCCATTTCTTCAACGAAATTGTATTCCAGAAATTGTTGAGGCTGCGGGTTTTGCGTAGAAAGCACCCTGTCCTCATTGCATATCACTGAATAGCGCATGGCATCACTAATTTCCAATCTCCCAAAACTTTTCGTTGCCAATGAATTCAGGCTGATGAGCGCCTGATACTCGCCTTTTTCTGCATCACTCATAATTTGTGGCAATAGCGCGGATAAATCTCTTGAATATAAAGCTGAAAAAATCAACGCTGAAAATTCACGTGGATTTAGCACCCAAGTTTTCGCTTGATTATGCTGTGGATCACGATACTGGATAGTGACCGTTTTTTCTTCAGCTTCTGCCTGTTTTAATCTTTCCAGAATAATGGCTATTTTTTCCAACATATTTCCATAAAGCGAAACACAAGCTGTATTTTGTAGACATTGCTCATTAATTTTATTGAGCGACTGCATGGCATCCCGCGCAAAATAATCAGGTAAGGCAATATCAACCGGCGCAACACCATCCAGTACCATTGATCGCAAATGTTTGGGAAATTGACGCGCATATTGAATAGCCACACGCGAGCCATATGAGCCACCCCAAAGATTAATCGATTCATAGCCAAGCGCACTTCTGACAGCATCCAAATCCTGTACAGCATAAGGCGTGGTGTAAAAAACAGAAGAGGCTCGAAATTCATCAGCACAACGTTGCATTTCGGCATCCATCCATTCACGCTGTTGTTTTTCTTTCCACTGATTCAGATCTTCCGGCGGCTTTTTACATTTTAAAGGATTGGATTTGCCTGTTCCTCTTTGATCAACAAAAATTAAATCACGATTTTTTCTCACATCATAAAAGGCCATGTGAATTTGTTTTGCCATTTCCACAGAAGAACCACCCGGCCCCCCTTGAACTAAAAAAACCGGATCTTTTTCCGGTGCAGGACTGATTGCCGGCAAACGCAAAATATTTAATTCAATTTTTTTACTTTGTGGATCATCAGGATTTTCATTCACCAACAATTGACCACACTCGGCACCGTCTACCAA
>CAZICR010000370.1:0-3656 GCA_964537795.1 uncultured Cellvibrionaceae bacterium
CGGTGGAGACGACGATGGCTCCGCCGAAGCCTTCCCAGGTTTTGCCGGGGCTGACATGAATAGCCAACTTGTGTTTGCCCAAACGACGACCCGTAAAATAACCGCCTGTATCGGCAACAGCCACCACCAAAAATAACAGGATAACCAGCCAATAACCTTCAGCTTGTTGACGAACATAAACCAAAGCCACCCATGTCGGAATCAGTACAAACAAACCCATCAGCAAGCGCAATAATTTATATCCCCACAAAATAGCGCTAGAGGGATAACCTTGAACCAACAACAAAGCGACAGCCCAAAAACTACAGCCTGCAATCAATAATTGTTGAACCGCTTTAAGATCCAGTACTGGTGTAGCTTCGCCAGCAAAACCAATCCAATAAGATGCACCCAATAGGCCAGCGCCCATCGCCAATGCATAAACAATACGAAATAAAGGTTGTGTGATGCTCGATAAACTGGCCCATTCCCAAGCACCAATCAACACCACAGCCGCCATAAAAAAAGCAAAATAACCAGAGGGCAATACAAACAAAGCCGATAAAAAAATCGCGGTGATAATTAATGCCGTAATCACCCGTTGTTTAAGCATGTTCGCCTGCCTCTATTTGATCGCCAGTCATACCAAAACGACGTTGACGTTGATGAAAACTCTCGGCGGCTTTTTTTAATTCTTCGCCGTCAAAATCCGGCCACAGTTTTTCACTGAAATAAAGTTCAGCGTAGGCTGCTTGCCAGAGTAAAAAATTGGAAATACGTACCTCACCGCCGGTACGAATTAATAAATCCAGCGGCGGCAAATCATGCATCGAAATATGTTGATCCAATAATTCTTCGCTGATTAGATCAGCAGTCAATTCACCAGCAGCGATTTTTTCGGCAAGAATTTTTGCAGCATTGGCTATATCCCAACGGCCACCATAATCGGCTGCAATCACCAAAGTGGTTAAACCACCTGCGGTGAGTTTTTCTGCATCCGTAATCGCTTTTTGAATGGCAGAACTAAAACGTTCGCGATTACCAATTACACGCAAGGCCACACCTTTTTTCTTAAGAGCCTTGGCTTCATTTTTTAAATACAACAAAAACAATGACATCAGTGCTTCCACTTCCTTGGGTGGGCGACGCCAATTTTCACTGCTAAAAGCAAAGACCGTCAGGACTTGAATATTCAAGTCCTGACAGGCAGACATCACATCACGAATACGCTCAACACCGACTTTATGCCCGGAAACTCCTGGCATTCCACGTTGCTTCGCCCAGCGATTGTTGCCATCCATAATAATCGCCACATGGCGAAGAGACTGCTCGCTCACACTTAGACCGCCATTAAATCCGTTTCTTTTGCAGCCAGAGCTTTATCCACTTCAGCAATATATTTATCGGTGATTTTTTGAATGTCGTCTTGTGCACGACGATCTTCATCTTCACCAATTTTTTTATCTTTTAACAAAGCTTTTACATCCGCTAAAACATCGCGACGCACATTGCGCACTGCTACTCGACCATGCTCGGCTTCTGCTCTGGCTTGTTTGATAAAATTTTTGCGCGTTTCTTCAGTCAACATCGGCAAAGGGATACGAATCAATCCATTATTAGTGGAGGGGTTTAATCCCAAATCGGATTTCATAATCGCTTTTTCAATCTCACCCACAAGATTTCTTTCCCAAGGGCTGACAGACAAAGTACGGGCATCTTCAATATTAATATTACCAACTTGGCTCAATGGCGTTGGGGTACCGTAATAATTGACCATAATGCCATCCAATAAACTGGGATGTGCGCGGCCAGTACGAATTTTATTAAAATTATTACCTAAAGCTTCAATAGCTTTTTTCATGCGGGATTCTGCATCTTTTTTAATGTCATTTATCATGGTCTTTTATCCTCTTCGATCAATGTACCTTCGTTGCTACCGACAACAATATTCAATAATGCGCCCGTTTTATTCATCTGAAAGACGCGCACGGGCATATCGTGCTCACGACATAAACAAATAGCTGTCAAATCCATAACGCCCAGTTTTTTATCCAGAACTTCATCATAAGAAAGACGATCATATTTAGTTGCATGAGGATCCTTTTTGGGATCGGCAGAATAAACACCGTCAACTTTGGTCGCTTTGAGCACTATTTCTGCATTCACCTCAATACCGCGTAAACAGGCTGCTGAGTCAGTAGTAAAGAAGGGGTTGCCTGTACCTGCAGCAAAAATCA
Organism: uncultured Cellvibrionaceae bacterium; assembly: GCA_964537795.1. Taxonomy (GTDB): domain Bacteria; phylum Pseudomonadota; class Gammaproteobacteria; order Pseudomonadales; family Cellvibrionaceae; genus Cellvibrio. The sequence continues at coordinate 2,217 of CAZICR010000370.1, forward strand.
CCACTTCACCCATACCTAAAAAGCGTACAGCTCGACGGCGATCATAATGTTCAACAATCCCACTCATGGGAATCGCAGACATCACCCGGGAAGAAATATTGGATCGTTCGAGGGCATCACGCATAGCCAAGGCATTCATCACTGTGGCCAACATACCCATATGGTCGCCAGTCACTCGATCCAAACCCGCTGCGCTTAATTGCGAACCCCGAAACAGGTTGCCTCCACCAATGACCAGTCCTACCTGAACACCAATCCCGACTAACTGACCTATTTCCAGTGCCATTTTATCCAGTACTTTAGGGTCAATCCCAAACCCCTCTGACCCCATCAACTCTTCACCACTCAACTTCAAAAGGATACGTTTGTACTTTTTATCTCGGGGACTCGACATAATTTTCTCCACAATTGATGATGGCGGACTCAAAAAAATCGCGGCAGTGTATCAGAAAAATCAGTGACTGGATGAGATGGGATGAATAACAATCCGGTGGATAACCAACTTTATAAAGCTTGAAAAATACCCAATAAAAAACCCCGCATTTTTCAACGCGGGGTTTTTTGGATCACAGATCAATTACGCTTTGCTGGATGCCGCCACTTGAGCAGCTACTTCAGCAGCAAAATCTACAACCACTTTTTCAATGCCTTCACCTACTTCCAAACGCACGAAACTTTTAACAGTTGCCCCTGCTGCTTTAGCAAATTGAGCAACAGTTTGCTCTGGATTTTTAACAAAAGGCTGATCAACCAAACTGGCTTCTTTCAAGAACTTGTTGATACGACCAACAATCATCTTCTCAACAATTTCTGATGGTTTACCGGCCATATCAGGCTGAGCACGGATAATTTCTTTTTCCTTCTCAACAATTTCAGCTGGCATTTGATCAGCACTTACAACCGTTGGTTTTACAGCGGCAATATGCATTGCTATGTCTTTAGCAGTTTCATCGTTACCACCTTCCAATTGAACCAATACTGCAATTCGATTGTTCAAGTGCAAATAACCACCAACAACACCACCTTGGATCAGGCTAATACGACGCACACTGATTTTTTCACCAATTTTTTGTACCAATGCTTCTCGGGCAGCTTCCAAATCACCTGACATCAATGCAGTAACATCAGTTTGTTTAGTCGAAAATGCTTTTTCGACAACGGTATTAACAAATGCCAAAAAGCCCGCATCACGAGCAACAAAATCAGTTTCAGAGTTAACTTCTACCGCAACTGCGTAACTATTGTCCGCAGCAACCTTCACAGCCACTACGCCATCAGCAGCAGTACGGCCTTCTTTTTTTGCCGCTTTCAAACCAGAGAGTTTGCGCAGGTTGTCAATCGCCAATTCAACATCACCACCGGCATCAGCCAATGCTTTTTTACACTCCATCATGCCCAAACCAGTACGTTCGCGCAGTTCTTTCACTAATACAGCTGACA
>CAZICR010000371.1:0-3637 GCA_964537795.1 uncultured Cellvibrionaceae bacterium
CCATCGTAACCTGAATCGCGGAAACCTACTTTAATCGGATCAAATTCACGGCTGCCGACAACAAATGTATCGGAACGATATTTACCTTCGGCTGGATCATTGATGTCTTTTTTCGGTAAAAGCAGTTCGTATAAATTGGGTACAGAGCCATTGTGTAAATAGGGCGCGGTTGCCCAAATGCCGTTTAGTGGACGGCCTTTGTAAGCCAATAAGGATTGATAGGGATTTGCTGCTGTGTCCGGTAAATAATCTCCGTGTTTTACATTGTTTTTTATGGGGTTGTCGAGCAGTGATCCTGCAAACATGTAGAGCTGATCCAACCCGCGGCGAATGAAGTTTTTATCTGCATCGGGCGTTATCAAAACCCCTTTGGTAACAGCGGTGAGTGGTTGTATTACCGGTGCAGGATCTTGAATAACCAGAGTGCCTATATCTTCTGTCAGATAGGTATTGGCGAAATTCCCTGAAAGACCCATTTGTTTCACGCTATTCACAGCCATGGTCGGATCTGTTTTTACCACATTCAGGCCAGACATATTGGCGGTCACCAGACGCTTGTAATCGCTACGATCAATAAGCTGATGACATGACTGGCAGTGTTGTGCGTAAAGCCTTTCTCCCCTGCGTGATTTTTCCCTGTCGATTTTTCCTAGAATTTCTTCTGGCCAGAGGGGGGATTTTAGTGCACGTAGATGTCCTTCAAGCCGCTGTAGATTGACACCATCAACTGAAGAAGTGAACCTGATTCGCTTGGTTTTGTTGGTTTGTCCAGTTAGCCATGCAGATAAACTGAATCCGGGATCCCGTACTTCAAAATCCAGTTTGGCAAATACGCCTATAACTTCACCGGTATTTCGTCCCAACGGCCCCAAGGCTGCATTGTTAGCCAGGCCATTCCATTGCACATAATCAGATTGTGCAATGTCCCATAAAAATGGATAACTCACTGGCGCATTTGGTTCATTGAAAATAACATCTTTCACTATAACCATTTGTTCGTTGTTCAAACCGGGGTAGCCCGGTTCTGTTGATTTCAAACGTTTTACAACTTCTGCGAATCCCAAATCGCCGATAACTGTTTCATTAACATCTTTTATTACCAACTCAACTTGAGCCGGCTCCAGCAGCGGAACATTATTTTCATCGGCGATGTTTAACAGCGCTCTTTTTAATTGTTCGCGATTCAGTATGTGCTGCAATACCCGATTGTAAATTCGACCAAAAGCATCAAGACGTGCGTAACCGTAATTTACACCTGAATGATTTATTTGGTTGTAGTGTTGGATTTTTTCTGTCCAGACTTCCAAATCTTTTTGAACTTCACTTTCTTCATCGTAATCATTGTCCCGTTCCAATACTTTCTTTTTGAATCGGGCCAATTTTTCAGGATTGCTTAAAGTTGCCTGCATGCTGTTGGCTATGGCTTCCAGAAACCCGACCATATCGGCCATGGCGGGGCCTCCATCAATACGAATCGCTTTACCCAAATAATTGATTTGTGCGGTGTGGCATGCTGCGCAGGTGTAGCCGACATAATCGCGGTCTTGATATTCGTCGAGAGCAAATCCAACAGGAAGTGCATCCTCATTAAATAAGGTTTTCTTTTGTGGCAGGTAACGGTATTTATCGATGTTCAGCGGATCCAGAAATGATGTTTCCGAATCAAATTGTTCCAATGCCAGAAAAAAATCGTAAGGTAATAGCACCGAACCTTGGGTTGTGGTGTAAAACCATAAACTGTCGGCTTCATCCCAACCCTGATCCAGATAAACCGGTGTAATAAAGCCCTCATCAAATTCGCCACTTGCAATACTGATGGCTCCGCGATCCGGATCGCGATCAGCCTGCTGGTATATTTTTGCTGCTGCCAAAGTGATTAACATCGCGAGAATTACCCAGAACAAAATCCAGAAACCAATCATGAACCAGCGTTTTGTTTTTTGGGATTTAAAAAGTGCCATTAGCAGACTCCTTTAGCGAAACGATTAACAGAAAGATTATTGTACAAGCAGGCTGTGTTTACTCAAGATAGCTGCTCGAATGATGAATGCCTAGGGCACAATTAAAAAGAAACCTGTGAAATATTCACGTGGCGCATTAATTAACATGATTGAGCAACAATTGTCATGTGATAAATGATTTTTTTCGTTATCTTGCGCTAAATAATTGTTGGGGAGTCGGTATGGCAAATTATCAAAAACGCCTATACCAGTTGCTGGACTATTTGGACGCGAATCTGGATCAGATATTAACGACGGAAACATTAAGCAGAATCAGTTGCTTGTCACGCTTTCACTTTCATCGGCAATTTGCTGCTGTGTTTGGTTTAAATATTGGCGCTTATATCAGAATATTGAAATTCAAGCGGGCTGCTTATTTTCTTGCTTATCGTGAAACCCTGGTATTGGAGATTGGACTAGGTTTGGGTTATGAATCCAGCGAAGCTTTTTCGCGTGCATTCAAACAATTTTGCCAACAATCACCCAGTGATTTTCGTCTCAATCCCAATTGGAAATTTTTAAAAGAACAAGAGGACTACTTAATTCAAATCAGGAGAATGCCTGTGCACAGTCCAATAGTAAACTCTGCTAAATACGCTGTAGATCTTGTTGAACTGCCCGAGTTGTCTCTGGCTGTTCTGGAACACAAAGGTGATCCGCATTTATTGGGGAAAACGATTCGACAATTTATTCGTTGGCGAAAAGAAAATAATTTGCCGCCTGATAAATACCGTACATTCAATCTTTTGTATAACGATCCTAATGTGACGCCTGACGAGGAATATCGTTTTGGTTTGGCCGTTGAATACAATCATGAATTGACAACATCTGAACTTGTAGAAGGGAGAATCCCGGCAGGAACTTACGCTCTGATTCGTTATCAGGGTTCTGATTCAGGCTTGGGTGATGCGGTCAATTATTTGTATCGCGACTGGTTGCCGAATACTGATTTTGAACTGCGGGATTTTCCGCTCTTGTTTGAACGCATTTTGTTTTATCCGAACCTATCGGAAGATCAACAAATTGTGCACATCTATCTACCTTTGCACTGATGGATCTTGTAAGTCTTCCTGCTTGAGTTTAGTGTGTGCGGCAATCGTTAACTGTTCAATTGGAGCCTGTCTGTATGAAAAAATTAACTCTTGTCGTTGGTCTAGGATTAGCCCTTGGTGGCTGTAATTTTGTCAAAGTCACTGATACGGGAAGTAGCGTCGCTGTAGCTAACGCTTCAGCGGTGGGTGGCTGTTCCAAAGTCAGTACCCTGACCGTTAAAACCCGCGGCAATTATGTAGGTACCATGAAACGCAACCCGGAAACCCTTGCCAAAGAACTGACCAACATGGCCCGTAACGACGCAGTAGACGCTGGCGGTGACACAGTAGTCCCAGTAAGCCAGCCTGTTGATGGGAAGCAGAGTTTTGATGTTTATAAGTGTGGTAACTAAGTTTAATTTCTCTCCAGAATTCCTTTTCATCCAAAAAAGCGACTGAAAGAGTCGCTTTTTTTATTCGAATACGATTCATTTGTGACTTGTGTCACATTTATAATTATTACCACAAAACAAATTCCAACACAAATGGATACGGCCGCTTCTTTAACAAACAATAATTATTTAAAAACATTAAAGGCTTGCCCAA
>CAZICR010000372.1:0-3634 GCA_964537795.1 uncultured Cellvibrionaceae bacterium
ACATTTGCGGGTTGATACCACAAGACCATATCGGCATCGACGGTGCTTTTGCCTAAAGCATCTTTGTGTACGCCCATGCGCATGGTGTTGGAGCGGGGTTCGATGATGGCGATAATTTTTTCTGTGCCGACTTTTGCGCGCAAACCGGCGAGTGTGGTTTTGATTGCAGTCGGATGATGAGCAAAGTCGTCGTAGACTTTTACTGAATTAATATTAGCCAAACATTCCATTCTGCGTTTAACGCCAGCGAAATTTTCCAAAGCTTTTGCGGATGTAACAGGATCAACACCCACATTACGCGCCGCAATCAGCGCGGCCAATGCATTATTTACATTGTGTAAACCGGTTTGTTGCCAGTGGATATCCGCCACTTTTTTGCTTTGATGAAAAATTGAAAAAGCGGAACCATCTTCCGATATTAATTCGGCGCGCCATTCACAATCGGTATAGTCTAATGTGAATTTTGTTTGAGGAGTCCAGCAACCCTTTTGTAAAACTTGATTCAATGCTTGATCATTTGCTGGCGAAATAATTAAACCATTGTTTGGAACTGTGCGTACTAAATGGTGGAATTGGGTTTGTATGGCGGCTAAGTCTGGAAAAATATCAGCGTGATCAAATTCAAGATTATTTAAAATGACTGTGCGTGCATTGTAATGAACAAATTTGGAACGCTTGTCAAAAAATGCGCTGTCATATTCATCGGCTTCAACGACAAAAAAATCGGATTCACCCAAGCGAGCAGAGGTTGGAAAATTTTTAGTTACACCGCCAATTAAAAATCCGGGTTTCATTCCTGCGTATTCCAGAATCCATGCCAGCATTGATGAGGTTGTGGTTTTTCCGTGAGTGCCTGCAACAGCAAGGACCCATTTGTTGGGTAATACAAAATCGTGCAGCCATTGTGGGCCTGAAGTGTAAGCAATGCCTTGATCTAACACATACTCCACAGATGGATTACCGCGGCTCATGGCATTGCCAATAATCACCAGATCAGGTGTTGGTTTCAAATGAATGGGATCAAAACCCTGAATCAATTCAATTCCTGCTTGCTCAAGCTGTGTACTCATCGGCGGGTAAACGTTGGCATCACTGCCGGTGACTTTATGGCCAAGTGCTTTTGCCAGTTGCGCCAGGCTGCCCATAAAAGTACCGCAAATACCAAGAATATGAATGTGCATAAATAATCACTCGAAATAAAAAGCTGAAGCCAAGCTTAACATGAAGCTCAAGGGTTAATAAATTTTCCAGTTGTGATCAATTTCGTCTCTGAATTAAATTTTTGATTGACTGAATTTATAAACGGTCTCGTTCATAAATCATCACGTTCATAAAGAATTCAGCTATCGGTGATTAGTATGCCGGAGTTTTCACAATGACTAATCAAATCCAGGGATATTATTATGCCAGCTCCGAAACACATTGCGTTGTATGCCTTAATTGTCGCACTGACCGCATGCGGTGGTGGTGGATCAGATGACAGCCCAGCTTCTTCTTCAAGCAGTATGGTGTCGTCCAGTCTTGCCAATTCAACAGTGTCTTCTTCAAGTTCAAGTCTATCTTCATCTTCACCGATAAATTCCAGCCAATCCAGTTCGTTACGGTCTTCAGTAGCGGCGGTTGCACAAACTGTGAATGTGTCTGGTAATCTTGTGATCAAAAATGAAGATGGTTTGGTACTGGATAATATAGAAACCGATACGATTCGAATCGATATTTCCTTATTAAATGCAGATCAACAAATTCTTGAATCCAATACGACTAATCCAATTGATGGTGTTAGTGGGGAGCATTTAGGGTTTTCTGATCAGTTAACAGCGAGCGATGCAAAATTTGTGGTAGTGCATATTTCCAAATCGGGTTTCACCGATTATGCACGCCGTTTTGATCTGCAAGAAAATATTGAGCTATCTGCAGAATTATCTGAATTGCCGCAAGCCACTATTGGTATTGCTGAATCGGTAACGGCTTCGGGTGAAGTGGTCAATGGATTTAATTTCAGTGTGCAGGATAATTTATTAGGGGAATCAAATACTGCAACTGGAAAAGAATTGACGGTATTTATTCCTGAATCTGCTTTGCCGGCAGGAACTACCAGCCTTGATGTACAAATGAAAGCGTTTGATCCGACAGATCCTGCAGATGCCGCTTATTTTCCGGGTGCTTATGAAGATAGTGATGGTAATAAATTATTATCAATTGCTTTTAATTACACCGATGTTACAACTAATCAAGGCGTGTCATTGCGACAACTGGCACAACAAACACGTAATGAAAGAATCGTTGCGCAGAAAACCGGTCGGTTGCAAAAAACAGAAGCCAGTGAGCCTGTCATTATTAACCGGTTGGTTCCAGTGGAAAGTTGTTATTCACTGGCCACTATGGGCGATTCGGATGCAACTCAAGCAGGATTCCAAATTCCGGTGTATACCTACAATCCCAATAATGGTTTATGGGATTTATTAGGTCAAGGCAGTTTGTTTAATGAAAGCGGTGATTTACTCGCGGCAAACTTCACCGCCTTTGATTGTGACTCTGTTGAATACACCCTCGAAATCAAAGTCACCAATGAAATTTTTATCAGCAATTGGTGGAATCTTGATTACCCATTAGTGTTTGAGGAGCCTGTTACACTTTGCGCAAAATTAAAATTGTTGGATGAAGGCGGATCTCCTTTAATTGGTACCTATGTTTATGCTTTTGATGACGACGATCAACGCAGCTTTTCTGCATCCGGATTCATTTCTGATTCGCAGGGTGAAGTAATTGTTTCTTTGGTGAAATTGAATAGTACCGATACTGATAGCAGTGCAAAAATCCAGACATATTCACCGGTTGATGGTGTGCAGCTGGAAAAAACGATTGAATTGTCCGAATCTGCCTGTGAATCAACAGCGGTTGCAACTCCTGTCACTTTATCCATTCCTGCCCGTTGCTCCGTTGAAGGCAAAATGCTGAATAACAATGCCACTCCTGCCGCTAATGTTTTGATATTGGGTATGCCGGATGATTCGCAAGAAAATACTTATGTTCCATCTTTTGCTTACACTGATACAGCTGGACGCTATAGCATGAATCTCTTTTGTAATCTGCAATATGATGTGGTGGATTATCTTGGATTGGTGCAAAACTTTTTCTCTGATGAAGAAAATCTTTCATTGGCTTCAGTCAATGTCAATGCTGTAACAGAAGTTGATGAAACGTCAGATAATGGTAAAAAGGCAACACTGAAAGATTTAACCCATGTAGTTGGCAAGCCTTGGGGTGTGGTGACTATTGAAGAAGATAATAGTACGCAAATGTTCATTGATATTTATTATGCAGGGACTGATTTTCCTGTTAATTATCAATTTGATTTGATTGATGCGGAAACTAATGAGGTCGTAAGACATTTTGAAGGAGTACTTAATCAAAGTGATTTCGTATTGCCAGGTGGCGAAAATAATACAGATTATGCAATCGCTTCATTCAGCTTGGATCACGGTTTAACTATCCCTGAAACTGAAACTTATTTATGGTTGACTGTAAAAGGTGATGCAACTGATGCTGAATCCAACAAAGGGATTTTGTGGGGAGTTATATTTCTATCAGATGAAGAAATGATTGAGGAATAGGTTGATAGTGAAATAAAAAA
>CAZICR010000373.1:0-3630 GCA_964537795.1 uncultured Cellvibrionaceae bacterium
AAAGTGTCTATAAAAAATGAAAAATTATTGGATATAGACGGATGGAGAAATTCATTGCCAACCTATGAAAGAGATTTGAGTGATAAAATCATCAATCCTATTCTAAACAATTCAAATATAGATATTAACGAATCCACCACAATAATTAGTAATGTTATAGATAAATTTGAAAATAAAACATTTAGAGATTATGCGTCGAAAATTGCTGATATTTCGAGAGAGGAAGATATTCCTGCTTTGCTTAAATTAATGGATGATTGGAAATCTATTGAGGCCAAACAGTTTAGAGATCTAGCATACTCTCGCATAGAAGTAATTAAGCAATTTGAACACTATATAGAGACAAATACTAGAGAGATTCCCACATTGCATAATTTTTTGAAGAAGTTTTCTTGGCTTTTAGATCCAAGAATTTTAGAGTTTCGGGATGAAGTAACTTATTCAGAGTTACTAAAAACAACATTTCCAGAAGAGGATCTTAAAGAATCGGATAAGAGGATAGATTTTTTATGTAGTAACGCACTAGGAGAAATTTTATATGTTATTGAAATCAAAAGAAGTCAATATAAAATTGATTCGAAGTCGCTAGAACAAGCATATAATTACGGAGCTTTTTTGAAGCATAAATATGCTTCTCATACTGGGTTCTCTAGAGTCGTATGTTATGTTGTAGGCGGAGAGAAAAATTCTGAAAATTATGTTTTTAAAGACAAAGAAAAAACATATTCATCTAGTGGTGAAGTGTTTGTAAAAACTTATAGAGAGTTGCTTGAGCAATCGAAAGAGTATCATAAAGAATTTATAGCAGCTTATGATTCTTATAATCCATAAGAATTTGGCTCACCTATGGTGGACATAGTATCACCAGCAAAACGTTCCGCGATGATGGCTGGAATGAAGAACAAAAATACCCGTGCGGAAATGCTGATCCGCAAGGGATTGCATCATTTGGGTTTTCGCTATCAATTGCATCGGAAGGATTTGCCAGGAAAACCTGATATGGTTTTTCCAAAACATCGTGCGGTTATTTTTGTAAATGGTTGTTTTTGGCATGCTCATGGTTGCCATATTTTCAAGTGGCCGTCGACTCGCGCGGATTTTTGGAAAGAAAAAATTGGTGGAAACAAGATTCGTGATGAGAGGAATCTTGCAGCCTGTATAGATAAAGGTTGGAAAGTGTTGGTGATTTGGGAATGTGCGTTGAAAGGTAAAATCCGTCGCAATTTTAATGAAGTGATTCACACCACAGCCAACTGGCTGCTATATGATCCGCAAAACGCGGAGATTCAAGGCAGGCAATAAATTTTCATGTAAAAATCAAAAGCCCCGCATTACGCTTCGCTTCACACTACGGAAATCAAATTAAATGACGAGATTAGGGAAAAATATGGAAGAGCTTATTAATCGTGTTAGGTCTGCGGAAAAGAAAGGATTGTTTGGGGCTAAAAAGCTGTTTAAGTATGGGAATATTATTTCCGAAGTTGAACTTGCTGGTATTGAATCCGAATTGGGCTCAAAGATTCCAGACAAAATTCGTCTACTGATAATCGAATTAGGTGCAGGTTGTATAAATGATTTACAAATTCACGGAAAGGATGGCATTCATCCTTTTGATGATGAGTGCGGAGAAGTTGAAGGATTTGTAACATTCGCTAGCGATGAGATGGGAAATTATTATGCTTATTCGCCCCATTCGGATGATCCCAATAAAATTTATTATGTCTGCCATGATCCCGCTGGATATTGTGTTGTAGCTGATGACGTAGAGGAATTTCTTTCTGGCTTCGTCAATCGCGGCTTTACCATTACCGATTATGTTGCGGACTTGGATTTGATTGAGATGTGAGCGTATTCGGTATAAAAGTGTTTCTTGCTTGAAAACCCCCAAAATGGGACCTATAGTACCCAAATTGGGACTTATGGTGAATTCTATGTCAGCTAATCAATCATTAAACCTTGGGGATGCTCTGTTTAGTAAAACTCAGCAGAGGGTTTTGGGGCTTTTGTTTGGGAAGCCGGATCAGAGTTTTTATGCTAATGAAATTGTTCGTTGGGCGGGGCTTGGAAAAGGGACGGTGATGCGGGAGTTGGGAAGAATGGAGATGTCGGGGATTGTATCCTTGAGTCGCCAGGGAAATCAGACACATTATCAAGCCAATAAAAACTGCCCTGTTTTTGATGAATTACTATCAATTACTTACAAAACTTTTGGTATTGGGGATGCAATCAAAATTGCCTTGCAGCCGCTTTTCAATCAAATCGAATTTGCTTTTGTCTATGGATCAATTGCGAAAAATGAAGCAACTGCATCCAGCGACGTGGATTTGATGATTGTGGGAAAGGAATTAAATTATGGCGAGGTGATGGAGTTGTTGGCGCCTGTTGAGGAAAGCTTGGCGCGCAGCATTAATCCAACACTCTATACCTTGGAGGATTTTCACACTAAACTGCGCGCTGCCAATCATTTTTTGGTTCGCGTAATCGAGCAAACCAAAATTAATGTGATAGGTGAACTACCTAATTTCAAGGATTAATTTATTTACTACATGGAGGTTATATGTCAAACCCTTTGGAAAATTTAGCCAAAACTAGCGCATTAAAAGCAGAGCCCTCTGATAAAAAAGAATCCGCAGGACTCATGCGTAGTGCAAAAGATAGACTCAATGACGCACTCAATCCCCAACTTAGTTTTGCCAGCCGCTTTGATCTTGCTTATAACGCCGCTCATGCCTTAGCACTTTATGCATTGCGTGAGGCGGGTTATAGAACGGATAAACGATATTTAGTCTTTCAATGTTTAATTCACACTACAGAAACCAGCAAAATAGATCAGCGTATTTTTGTTCTCTGTCATGATCGACGAAATGTAGCAGAATACGAAGGTTATCTGGACGTTGATGAAAACCTGCTTACAGAATTGATTAGCGTTACGCAGAAGCTGTTGAAAAATTTGGAAACAAATCCATGAAAACCTCCCTCACAGAAACCAGTAAATTTTTAAGCTACGTTTTACGTCACGAGCCACAAGCGATTGGTATTGAGCTTGATTCGCAGGGTTGGGTGGTGATTGATGAATTGATTCGGGCGGCGAATCAATCCGGTAAAAATTTTGATCGGGAATTAATTCAGCAAGTGGTCGATACCAGTGAGAAAAAACGTTTCACTATTTCTGAAGATGGCTTACGCATTCGCGCCGCTCAAGGCCATTCAACGGAATCGGTACAAATTGATTATCCGCAAAACATTCCGCCGGAATTTTTGTATCACGGAACAGCCACCCGTTTTGTTGAATCGATAAAACAACAAGGATTAATACCTGGCAAACGACATCATGTGCATTTATCACAATCGGTTGAAACGGCAATTGAAGTCGGCAAGCGCTACGGCAAGCCACATATTTTTACCATCAATGCAAAAGCCATGCATGACGCGGGATTTTTATTTTATTGCTCGGAGAATAATGTTTGGTTGACTGAAAAAGTGCCGGTTGAATATTTGTTGGCGTCGCCTGTGCAGTGAAACAGATGCATATTAGAATGCCGATGTAGACCTTCAGGTCAGTACCCTTCAACACCTAGCCATTGGATTGACTATGTATATTATTTATCTGCTTATCATCATCGCTGTTCT
>CAZICR010000374.1:0-3622 GCA_964537795.1 uncultured Cellvibrionaceae bacterium
TTCCAATGATAAGTTTTATTCTTTAGTTGGAATTATTGTTGAATAAAGAATAAAAAGTTGATTTTATGTTCGTCGCCCCGCCATATTGCCAAACCGACTGTTGGCTGCATGGTTTATGTCCGTATTACCACTGATTTTGCAATAAAGTCATGCAATGCCCTTCTTTTAGAATTTGTCAACATTGTTACCAATTCAATGACTGTCCACCAAAGGATTGGTTGGTCTGTGAAATTTCTATAGTCATTATATAAATATTCAGCTTTGTCAGTTTGAAAGAATATAAATGAAAAATATAATAGTCCGGCTATTTCAATTCCTAAGTAAAAACCGTCACGTAAAACTGATTGTTTTAATGTTAAGGATCTCGTTTCGCTTACGTCAACAACCTTGACTCCTGCTACCCATTTCCCAATAGTATATCCATATTTATAGTGAAGTACTATTGAATAAAGTAAAGGAAGAAATGCTGTTAAAATTGTCCAACCGATGAGTGTTGAATTATTTTCTGTTTTGCTTAACAACAATTGTTCAATTAAAATTAACGGCATTAATACAATTCCGTCAACAATTGCAGCCCAAAATCTTTTAAGTCCTGTCCGGTATTTTTCTGTCTCCATTATTTTGGTGTCCGTTTAACCATGCAGCCAACGCGTTTATTTACGCAATTAGACGAAGTTCGTTAAATATTAAGTTACTCGTTTTCAACTGTTCTCTTTGCGTTTAGGCAAATTGTGGTTGCGCCAATACATTTTATGGGAGGGGAGTGCGGTGAGTCGGATTGTTAGATTTTTAAAGTGCGTTGAGGTGAATTGTTGCTTTTTAGCTGGATGGTTAAATCATGTGATTTGCCCAATTGGTTCGCAGTTTTGCTTTCGTTGTACTTTTAATTCACTTTTTTTTTAAACCTGATTTTTCAACCCTTTAACCCAACCCAATGCTTCGCCACCTGAGTCCCATTTGGGGCAAAGGAAAGGTGCCTAAACTTATACTTTTCCGGGGAAGTATGCAAGGACTGCCAGACTTTTATCCATACTTTTTTGGAAGTCCATGGGGGATGCTTCACCTGCTTCTGGGAGAACAGCCTCCTTTTTCACCTAAGCATCGCAGTTGCATGGAGCCGGGATCTGGATTAATACCAATAAAAATTTTGAAAACTTGATCAATAATGGAGGCTAGATCAATTTTGAAACCTGTAAGGTTTAGAATAGTAGTGCGCGGACATTTGTTTTTTCCCGAGCGTGTGGGAACGGTTGCTGAACGGTTCACTAACGGTTCTGGAGTGGTCAAATAACGGTTCCGAAGCGGTTAAAAAGTGATGCCGGAACGGTTGAAATATGCCGAACGGTCGAACAAAATAGGCCGAATGGTACGATTAACATCTGGTTGCTTTTAATGCAGCCGGATCTGACTTTACCACGCTTTTTACAATTTAAGACTTTTTTGAAATATTACAATAGACATTTTCGCCCCAGTGCTCTTCATTGCTGGCGCAGTCCCGTATTTGGGTTCTCCTGTAAATTTCTACTAATGCATACTTCAATCTGGCATAACGAACACCTGCTCCCGGGTTGTAATTAATATCGACATCAAATAAATATGTAAATTAATACATATTAGTATTTTCATTAAAACAGAATCATGAAAAAACTGGGTATTGCACTTGGATTGGTATTGCTGGCTTTGGCAGCAGTGATCGTGATTAAAACCTATACGCATCCGTTTGCTAAACTATCCGCAGACCAGCCGGAACCGGTAAAAGTTCCCGTTTCAGAGCAGAGTGTGAAGCGGTTTGCTTCCGGTCTTCAATTTGAAACGGTGAGTTATATCGACAGTACAGAAAATCCTTTTCCAGTGTATGATTCTTTCCGGGTATATCTACGGGAAGCTTATCCGAGGGTGTTTAGCAATCTGCAAGATACCCTGATCAATGGTCATCAGTTGCTTCTGGTTTGGAAAGGCAGCAACCCTTCCTTAAAGCCCCTGCTTTTTATGAGCCATTATGATGTGGTGGCACCTGGTGACCATGATCATGATGAAGATGCGATCGGGCAAAATATGTTTGATATGTCCGAAGATCCTTCGCCGCTTCCTACGGAAGAATTCAGCAAGTGGAAATATCCACCCTTCTCAGGCGCTGTAGCAGAAGGCCGGATTCATGGCAGAGGTGCCATCGATATGAAGGGCGTTGTTTTTGCTTTACTGGAATCCGTTGATTCTTTACTGGTCCGGCAATTCGTACCCCAGCGCGATATTTATATTGCACTGGACCCGGATGAAGAAGTGGGTGGCTTACGAGGTGCCGCACACCTGGCCACATACTTAAAGAATAAAGGTATCCGGTTTGAAACTATTTATGATGAGGGCGGAATTGTTGCAAGTCCGGGTACGGCGGAAGGCATCAACCAGAATATCGCTTTTGTTGGGATTGCAGAAAAAGGGGTGGTGGGCTATCGGATTAAAGTGAAAGGAACAGGCGGACATTCGTCCATGCCTCCCTTGCAAACTGCCGCAGGGCGCGCTGCTATTATCATGCAGCGACTCGAAAACAATCAATTGCCGCAGCGTATGATTAAACCTACCGGTGAGTTTATGAATATTGCCGGAGCAGGTATGGGCTTTGCCGGCCGTATGGCTATTGCCAACCAATGGTTGTTCCAGGGAATGTTGTTCAAACAGATGGCAAAATCACCACAGGCCAATGCGCTCTCCAGAACTACTACAGCAATCACCCAGCTGAAAGGCAGCGATGGCAATAATGTACTGGCGCCTGTGGTGGAAGTGGTAATCAATTTCAGAATCTTACCCGGAGAAACTTCCCAGGATGTAATCAATCATATCAAAAAAGCATGTGAAGGGTTTGAGGTAGAAATCGATGCCCCAAGAATACCAGTGGAGCCCTCCAATGTATCACCTACCGATGGTAGAGGATATGATATTATTCAGGAAGCCGTGGCTCAATTATATCCGGGAACACTTGTCACACCATACCTAACTATTGGAGCAACGGATTGCAAACACATGGGCGAACTGAGTGATCGCATCTATCGGTTTATGCCGGTATTATTGAATCCTTTTGAACAGCGCAGCATTCACAATTTTAATGAATACATGAGTATCGATAATTATGGCCGGATGATTTCCTACTATAGTTACCTGATGCAGCAGTTTGATAAGTAGTAAAACCTTTGTCAGTAGGATTAGTCCATCTTTACTACCACTTTTCCCTTGCTTCGGCCCGCTTCCACATAGGCCATTGCTTCATTGGTTTTTACAAATGAAAATACCTGATCAATTACTGGTTGGATTTTCCCTGTTTCAATCAGGGTGGTGATTTGACTTAACTGTTTCCCATCAGCCTTCATAAACAGGAATTGATAATTGACATTCAGTTTTTTTGCTTTTTTTCTTGCAGACAAACTCATCAGACCCACCACAAATTGAATAAGCTTATTCAATCCGATTTTTTTGGCAAATTCAGGTGTAGGCGGACCAGTTAGCGATATAAGTGTACCACCAGGTTTCAGAATCTGCAGCGCATCCTGGAGTACTTTTGCATCTTTGTTGCTGTGTAATACAACGTCATAGTCTTTCAGAATGGATGCAAAATTTTCGCGCTTATAAT
>CAZICR010000375.1:0-3607 GCA_964537795.1 uncultured Cellvibrionaceae bacterium
GTTCGCATCATCAGCCGTATCCGCCATGTGCTTTTCCTGGTCTTGCCTTGCTGCATCTTGACGGCGTTTTTCTTCCTGCGCTTCCTGTTCACGTTTCTTTTTTAATTCAGCTTCCGCTTTTTGTTTCTCTGCCTCTGCTTTTTTCTTTTGCTCGGCTTCTGTCTTGGCTTTTGCGGCCTTTGCCTGCTCTTCCTTCTGTTTTTGTTTCAGTTTTTCGGCCTTGTCCGCCGATTCTTTGGCAGCTTGATCTTTCTTTTTTTGCTCCTGAGCTTCAGCTTCCTTTTTCTTTTGCTCTTGTTGTTTTTTCAGATTTTTTAAATCTTCAAAGTTTTTTGCATCCAGATTTTGCTCTTTGATTTGTTGTGGTTTGGCAACCGCTTTTGGTGTCAGATCCACTAATGTGGCCATCACAAAATGCTGTGGATATGGATCTTCTTTCTTACTTTTAAAAAAATCCCAATTAATTAAAAACGCGATCAACAACGCAATGTGCAACAACACACTGATCATAACGGATATTGAAAAACGATTTTCGTTCATTATCGCTACTTAAGCTCTAAAGACACGTCATTTACCCGGAGGTTCAGTAATAAGCCCCACCGATGGCGCACCGGAATTTTTCAACTCCGCCATTAATTCCACTACAGAGCCATACTGCACACGTCTATCTGCCTGCACAAATACCAAAGTATTAGGTTTCTCCGCCAGAATTTTTGAGACTATTGATTTAATTTCAGTTAATGGACGTGGCTTTTCAGGATCGCCCCCAAATTCAATGTAGTAACTGCCATCCTGTTTAATAGAGACTGTAATAGGTTGATCGTCTTTGGTATCAACCGGATCAGCTGAAGCTTTTGGTAATTCAACTTTAATCCCCTGAGTCATCATGGGTGCAGCGATCATAAATACAATCAGCAATACCAACATGACATCAATCATAGGAACCACATTGATTTCAGCTTTTAATTTCTTTTTCCCCGGAGAACCAAATCCAGACATACAAAACCTTTTAAGCGAAGTGCGATTTATTTACTGTGGACTTGACGGTGCAAAATTGCTGAAAACTCTTCAGCAAAAGTTCGATAATTACTCATTAGAACCTCTGCCCGCGCAGAAAATTTGTTGTAAGCAAGAACGGCGGGAATCGCTGCAAATAAACCAATTGCTGTTGCAATCAATGCCTCTGCAATACCTGGTGCAACCGTCGCCAATGTGGTTTGATGGACGTTGGAAAGCCCCAGAAAAGCTTGCATAATTCCCCACACAGTTCCAAACAAGCCCACATAAGGACTTACTGATGCCACACTGGCCAGGAATGGTAAATTTTCTTCAAGTTTTTCTTCTTCCCTTGCCAAGGCAACACGCATAGCACGCTGACAGCCTTCCATCACCGCATCAGAATCAGCACCAGCTTGTTGACGCAACCGGGTAAATTCTTTGAAACCAGCACGAAATATATTTTCAATACCTTCCGCATATTCATTGCGACCATTGCCTTGTCGATACAACTGATTCAAATCTATACCCGACCAAAATTGTTTTTCGAAAGAAGCAAAAGCTTCTTTGGCACGGCGTTGATAGCTTGAACGTTGAAAAATCATTGCCCAGGAAATTACTGAAGCAACAACCAAACTTAACATCACGAGTTGCACCACCAAACTGGCATTAACCACCAGATGCCAAATCGACAAAGTATTTTCAGTAGCCGGCATAAAGTCTAACTCTCAGGATTAATTAACGAATTGTTGCAACCGGGTATGCATGGGTGCAGGTAATGCAGAGGGCCGCATGTTTTTAGCATCCACACAAGCAACTCTGACTAAACCTTCGCACAATAATTCATCACCACGCAAAACCTGCTGTTGAAATTCAACATAAGTACGCGCCAATTTGGTGATCAGTGTGGTAGCTTGCAGTTCATCATCCAAACGTGCAGAGCGTCGATAATTGATTTCTGCTGCATGAACGACCAATAACAATCCACCCTCCAAAATAGCGGCCTTATGATACCCTAAACTTCTCAAAAATTCTGTACGACTTCGCTCCATGAACTTCAGGTAATTGACGTAATAGACAATTCCACCGGCATCTGTGTCTTCAATATAAACACGAATGGGAATACTGAAACTCATTCAAGATCATCCTGTAATCGTTTGGGCATAGGCATTCCAAAATAAATATAGGCATTCTGTGTCAAGATCCGACCTCTTGGTGTGCGAGCCATAAAACCTTGCTGAATTAAATAAGGTTCGATCACATCCTCAATAGTGCCACGATCTTCACTGATTGCTGCAGCCAAACTTTCAACACCCACAGGGCCACCATCAAAATTATGCATCATCGCCATTAATAATCGGCGATCCATATGATCAAATCCTTTTTCATCCACATTCAACATATTCAGTGCTTTGTCCGCCATATCAGCAGTGACTGTGCCATCACCTTTCATCTCAGCGAAATCGCGAACACGACGCAATAAACGATTGGCTATGCGCGGCGTTCCTCTGGAACGTTTTGCTACTTCTTCTGCACCTTGCAAATCCATTTTGATTCCAATCAATGCTGCCGAGCGTGCAACTATGCGAGTCAGGTCGGCGACATTATAAAACTCCAATCGCTGAACAATACCAAAACGATCACGCAAAGGTGATGTCAACAAACCTGCGCGAGTGGTTGCACCCACTAAGGTAAATTGTGGCAAATCCAATTTTATCGAACGCGCAGATGGTCCTTCGCCGATCATAATATCCAATTGAAAATCTTCCATGGCGGGATACAAAATTTCTTCAACAACCGGACTCAATCGATGGATTTCATCGATAAACAATACATCGCCCGCTTCAAGATTGGTGAGCATGGCAGCAAGGTCGCCCGCTTTTTCCAGCACAGGACCTGACGTACTTTTTAATGAAACACCCATTTCATTCGCGATGATATGCGCGAGTGTAGTTTTACCCAAACCAGGCGGACCAAAGACCAACGTGTGATCCAATGCTTCACTGCGTTTTTTCGCGGCGCCAATAAAAATATCCATTTGTTCACGTACGGCGGGCTGCCCAACATAATCGGCCAACATTTTTGGGCGAACCGTGCGATCCAAATAATCTTCACGTTCTTTTGCAGCAGGTGCGATCAAGCGATCTGTTTCTATCATAGGAACTCCATCGCAATTAATTTAAAAAATGGGTTCGCAAACAACATTGGTTTTGATTGAATTGGCAATAAAACATTCTTCATGAGCTTGGTGATGTATTTGTAATACGTCTGATATCGATGGTAATTGATTGCCGGAAAAAGTGGCGTGAGGCCTTAATATCACCTGCGACATAATTAATTTTCCAAAAGCATTTTTTTCCATTTTACCTTCTGCATTATCCAGATAAGAATCAACAATAAATCCCGCTCTGGCAGCAATCGATAAAAACCACAGCATATGACAACTCGATAAGGATGCCACAAACATTTCTTCAGGATCTATAGCAACAATATCGGAATAGGGAACGGGAACCACATGCGGAGATGAAGACGCGGCAATACTGGCACCTCCGTCAAATTCAATTTGATGGCGACGGCTGTAACGATTATCAGCAAATTTTTGCTCACCGCG
>CAZICR010000376.1:0-3594 GCA_964537795.1 uncultured Cellvibrionaceae bacterium
TTCGGAGTTTTAAAATGAATATTTAAATTCCGCACTAACACTAACACCAACATCTTGTTTTAAAATTTCAACTTCCCTCTGTTCAAAAACACGTTCCTCGTTTAACAAGTTGTTAAGTTTAAGGCGGGTTGAAATGTTTTCGGTTGGCATCCAGGTGTAAGTCAAATCTAACGAGTTAAAGGGTTGTTCGTAGGCGTCTGGCTGACCGGTGCCGCGTGCAGCAAAAAACAATCGTTCACCAAAGAAATTATATATCAGTGATACTGCATGCTGCTCATCGGGCGAATCAAAGCCCAATTGCGCATTGACTACATATTCAGATTGCCCTGTCATAGGACGAACCGGATTAGTAAAGTTTTGCGTTAAATCTGACTCAATTTCCGACTCACTCAAGGTTATATTGGATGAGATGAAAAAGCCGCCGCCAAGACTACGTAAGGCCTCCATTTCCAAACCGTAAATTTCGCCGGACAATGCATTTTCAAAAGTGAGAATTACGTCATCATCTGAACCAGGGGTACGAGAAGACTCGATTGGGTTTTCAATGTCTTTATAAAAAAGTGATGCGGTAAAATTGTTGCCATCATCAAAAAACCATTCGCCGCGAATATCGAAATGCGTTATATCCGAGGAGACTAATGCGGTATTACCTTTAACTTTCCAGCCGTATTCACTATCAATGTAAACTACATCTGATACTTCACGAAGATCCGGCCTTACCAATGTCTGACTGGCACTGAAACGCAATTGGAATATCTCGGTATTCATGAAACCTTCATTCATGTAAGTCATCGCTAGCGATGGATGCCATGAATCATCTTTGCGTGCTAGGGTTTGATTCGGATCTTGTAAGTCTTGAATCAACTTTTGCAAACTTTCGCCTGAGTAATCCAGCAAATCCAAAGGCAGTAATGCTTGACGGAAGTTTTCGGTGCGAGCGCCACCCGTGAAACGCCATGTTTCATCCCAAGTGGCGTCCAGCATCAGATATCCCGCTTCATTTATTTGTGCAGCGATATAACTTTCAGTGCCGAATTGGCCACCCGCATCTATTGTAAATGGATTGTTGCGAATATTGTTGTCACTCAATGCACTATCAATATCACCCGCCAGAACACTGGGTGAAAGACCCAGCGCGTTCAAGTTAATGGTGTATGCATAATACTCTCGTATTTTTTCGCTATAGTTGTAACCGGCTGATAATTCCAATTCCATGTGTTCAAAATTAAATGGAATTTTGATATTGCCACCATAACTTTCTACATCGTCTTCCAGATTTAAAAATTCAAAACTTGCCATCGCCGCCGCTGGTGATAATTGACTGCTAATCACTTCACGCGTGTTGGGGTTGAGTGTGTTATTACCTCGAATACGGGCATGATTGGGAAGGTCAGTTGTTGCTTTTGAATCTGAGTAGAACCAATCAACAGTGATAGTATCAAGTGTTTCACCATTAAGTTGATCAAAGGAATGTTCACCCAATAATTGCCCTAATTCCAATTGACGTTTTTCCATGCGCGTAGCGTAATTAATAATTTGGATATTGCCTGATGAGGGCACATTGTTATTGAATCCAGTCTCAATTGAAGCTTCATCGTCAATATCTTCAATTTGATAAACACCCATCTGAATTTTGTGCGCGTCCTGATAAGTTACGCCGAGATTTAATGAAATTACTTGGCGAGTTTCTTCTGCTGTGCGTTTGGTAATGAAATAGTTGGTATCAGCTGCCCCAGCATCCCGCTCTATCTGGTTTTTATTTCGCCATTTGCTGTCTTGTGAAAAATTAACAACACCGCCCAATACAAAATCATCATTCACATCCCAAGAATTGCCTATACCAAGAGAGTTGGAATAGTCAGCCGGTAGTGAACGATGTGTGGGTTGCACATCGCGATTTAATGACAAAATTAAATTACGGCTTACAGACAGAGCTTCCGAATTGGCTTGGGCAAAAGTAAAACTTGGATTCTGGCGTTGAATAAACGTCGTGAGATCTTGAAGATCAATTTTACCTTGATAAGTATCCAATGCAGTTCGGATAGTTTTTGGCATGGGTTCATCAATGCCATGACTATTGTGGCTGAGTCCGTCATCACTCTCGGTGTTCATGCCAGTGCCAAGTGAAAGATTAAATAGAAACTCTGACGGTACTGATTTAGTGCGAATATCAACACTGCCGCCACCAAAATGTGCAGGCAAATTCGGCGAATAAGCTTTTTGAACTTTTAATGAATCAACAATAGATGAGGGAATTAAATCCAGTGGTAATACGTTGCGAGTCAATTCCGGTGAAGGAATGTTGGCACCGTTGAGTGTCACGCTGGAATATCGCTCACCGAGACTGCGTACATAAACATATTTGTTATCGATCAGGGTTACACCCGTCACGCGTGTCAGTGCTATAGCGATATTACTATCGCCGGTGCGGGTCATTTGTTCGGAGCCTAAAAGATCTGCTGAAAATGCTTGTTCCAAACGTTCAGTGGCAATTGATTTTGCGGCAGATTGTTGTGTGCCGATAATTAGCATCTCTTCAACAACTGGTGCTTCGATGGGAGCTAGTGTAGGAAGAGTTACGGTCTCGTTTTTAATTTCTTCGGAATTTTCTTGTGCGATAGCAAGGTGACTCATTCCCAAACTGGCAGCGGCAATCGCTATAAAAAGTCGACTGGATTTACTTGGTAGTTTTTGCATCTTCATTCTCAACAAATTCTGTTTTCATTCGTGCAAGAGGCACCCGCAGGTGCCTCTCTGATATCAAATCCTTGAGCGGTGATTAAAGCCCTACAGTCCAACCCGCTACCCAGTTATTGGTTTCAGACGCTGCACCTATGTGAGTCGGTGTTTCGAAGAAGGTACTGTTTGAGCCTGCTGCTGGGATCGCACCAGCTTCGAAAATGTTGTTCAATACTTTTACGTTGTAGACGGGAGGGGTAATTGAAGCATTAGTCGCATCGGTCAGGCTTGCCAGAGTTAGATACGCTTTGTCGTTGGTCGCCAAATCTTTCAGCAAATTAGCCGCCAAGCCAGTGCCACTCACTACTTTGTTGTCTGTGTTTACTGCGTAGGGTGCGACACCAGCAAACCAGTCAGTCACTGAAAATTGGCTGTTGGACGGATCAATTTTGGTTGTGGTCACCCCTGCAGTTCCTGCAAACACATTACTCTTGGCGACCGACCATCCATCGATTGCAGCCTTGATGGTTTCAGGGCCAGTCGTGTCATTAAAGGTGAACATTGCTTTCGAGGCCATACCAGTTTGGTTTGATGTGACTATTGAGTTGTAGACCTCGATGATCATACCTTCACGAACCAAAAGGCCAGCAGATGCACCGTCCGGTGATGGAGTAGTACCAGTGTTCACAGCTAAGTTGTTAGTGACACAAGTCAGGTTGGAGATACGTAATTTAGTTAGCGGTGTACTACTATCAACACGCGTACCGCCAGCGTTGTCAGCTTCGATACAGTTGTTACCACCTACGTTAGTCGGGTGAACAGACAATGCATATTGAATATTGCCAACGTATCCATCAGTAAAGTCGAAAGCATCGTCAGATGTACCAACGGCAACCAAATGTTTTGCACTCACAG
>CAZICR010000377.1:0-3591 GCA_964537795.1 uncultured Cellvibrionaceae bacterium
GTGGACACTTTGGTT
Source organism: uncultured Cellvibrionaceae bacterium (assembly GCA_964537795.1). Classification (GTDB taxonomy): domain Bacteria; phylum Pseudomonadota; class Gammaproteobacteria; order Pseudomonadales; family Cellvibrionaceae; genus Cellvibrio. The sequence goes on from CAZICR010000377.1 coordinate 16, forward strand.
ATTTTGTCAGTGATGTCGAGCGGGCGACCCCATACACTATGCTGTCGGAAGTCAGGGCTGTTGCCGACGGTGATACGTTCTGGTTAGGTTATCTTTCGAGTAATTCTTTCAACACCGGCGCACCGCAAGATTTACGTCGATTTAATCAGGCTTATTTAGCTTGGCCTGCCTTAACCAGTACCAAAGTGGTTGCGGCTGTGAGTGATGCAGAAGTTATTGTGCGGGAAATCATCACTAGCAGTAACGGAAAATTTGTTGCCGTTTTCAATACCGGAATGTCTGCAAAAACCAATCTACAAATTGATTTCACTAAAACTGGTATGGGTAATATTGCCAGTGTGGTGGATCGTGTAACAGGCGCCGCCGTGATTTTAAACGCAGGCAAGCTGACAATTAATTTACAGGTTGCCGATTTTAAGGTGTTTTATGTTGCACCCTGAGTCAGGTAAAAATCCCTTTTCTTTTTGATAAACAAAAGGGATTCATGCATCAAAATAAGTTTTTCAATTTATTACAGGCAATTTCCTGCACAAATTTAGGTCATTGTCAGGCATAGACTTTTATAGCTCCCATTAAATAAAAATTTTGCATCGCATAAGGATAATTTCCCGTTATCATGTGGCTCGCCTAAAACCCAATAATCGAGCGACCATACTATGTCCAATTCGAATCCATTCATTGCCAAACTATTTAGACGCAAACCCCTGACCAATGAACAGGAAAACTTTGGATTAAAACGCTGCTTGAGTTTTTGGGATCTAACCCTATTGGGAATTGGTGCCATTATTGGAACAGGAATATTTGTTCTGACCGGAATTGCAGCGGCAACTACATCAGGACCCGCCGTTGTATTGTCATTCGTGGTTGCGGGTATTGCCTGTACTTTTGCTGCTTTTGCTTACGCCGAAATGTCGTCCAGTGTGGGTGGTTCAGGTAGTGCCTATGGATATTCTTACGCGGCTTTTGGTGAATTGGTCGGTTGGATAATTGGTTGGGTGTTAATTCTTGAATACGGAGTTGCAACAGCGGCCGTTGCAAATGGATGGTCGGGTTATTTTAATAATGCATTAACCGCAATTGGTTTGGGATTACCGGATGTATTAACCAAAGGCCCTGCAGTAGGCGGAATAATTAATTTGCCCGCATTTATGATTATTATGATTTTAATGGTGATGTTAATTATCGGTATTAAACAAAGTGCCAAATTAAATATGGGAATGGTGTTTGTAAAGTTACTCACAATTGTTGTGTTTTTATCTGTGGGTATTTTCCATATTAATCCTGATAACTGGTCGCCCTTTATGCCCTTTGGATGGTTCTCAACAGTTGAAGACGGAAATCCGGTTGGAATTTTAGCAGGTGCATCAGTGGTGTTTTTTGCTTACGTGGGTTTTGATGCAGTATCCACTGCAACGGAAGAAGCTAAAAATCCGCAGCGTGATGTACCTCTGGGAATTTTAGCTTCATTGGTTTTTTGTACTTTGATTTACATCCTGGTATCAGGTGTATTAACCGGAATGGTGCCTTACACAGAATTAAATGTATCGTCACCGGTTGCACATAGTTTGCAATTAATTGGTATCAACTGGGCATCAGCGTTGGTTGCAACAGGTGTGATTGCAGGATTAACCACGGTCATGCTGGTTCTCTATTACGCGCTCACGCGAATTCTCACTGCCATGTCGCGCGACGGATTAATTACCAGTGCATTTGGTGATGTCAGTTCAAAAACACAAACACCAATCAAGAATACGGTTATTTGCGGTGTGATTATGGCAGTAATGGCCGGTTTGGTGCCGCTGAATGCGCTTGCAGAATTGGTGAATATTGGAACACTGTCTGCGTTCGTTTTGGTTTGCATTGGTGTCATTGTTATGCGAACAACCCATCCTGATTTACCGCGTCCCTTTAAAATTCCAGGTGGAATTTTAATGTCGGTTTTGGGTGTAATTTCCTGTTTGGCTTTGATTGCATTTTTACCATTACAAACCCATGTTCGCTTTTTAGGTTGGGTCGCGGCCGGTTTGGTTATTTATTTTGCTTACGGTATTCATCACAGTCGATTAAATAAAAAATAATATTTTCAAAAAAACTCATGGTCATCCCCGCGTAGGCGGGGATTCACTGGTAATAAATCCTTCAGTATCACTTTCATCTTTTAAATTCACACCCGAGAATTGCAGGCGATTTGCTGCTTCACATAGCCACAATAATTTTTTTGCAGCGACGGTGTAATTCATACCTTGAGGGCGCACATTGGAAATACAGTTTCGGTCGGCATCAGTGCAACCTGATTTCGCGTTGTAAGTGAAATAAATTCCAAGGCTATCGGGTGAACTTAATCCGGGACGCTCACCAATTAAAATAGCAACACTGCGTGCGTTCAATATTTCACAGGCTTCATCGGCAAGTGCAACGCGGGCTTGTTGTGCAATAACAATTGGACCTAAAACAATCGGACTTGAATTCCAGTGTGATGCTAATTGTTTTTGAATTTCGGCAATTAATTTTGCAGCGTGTTGTTGAATGGCTATCGATGATAGGCCATCGCCAACGACAAGTAACAAATCAATTTTTTTTGAGTTTTGTTGAGCGTAACCTTTTAACAGCTCGCAACTTGATGCATCCAATCGCCGCCCAAAATCCGGACGTAATAAATAGGTATGACGATCAGTTGCGCGGCTGTGAACTTGCAAGGTTTTAAATCCTTGTTGGTGTAATTGTTCCGCGAGTGCATTGGTGTCCAGCGCAATATGTACTGCGTCGCGTGCCATGGCGTGGGCACAATTAAAATCCAACACAGCATTGGTGGGTAAACTGCAACCGGTGCGGCCCAGTGCAATACGCGCCTGTGTAAATTGTTTTAAATCCTGCCATGGATCATTAGCAATAATTGGATTTACTGCGTCAATTTGTTTGGGAAATGTTGCAGCAGTGGATGCTGTTGATTGATGGGCCGCACTTGTCCTATTGGATCCATTATGTTCATTTTCTTCAGCCATTGTTCAAACTCCGGAGTCGCTTTTAAACCGAGAATTTTGCGCAAATAAAGTGTGTCGTGAAATGAAGTGGTTTGGTAATTCAGCATGATGTCATCAGCGCCGGGAATGCCCATTAAAAAGGTTAAGCCAGCGTTCGCCAGTAAGGTCATCAGTGTATCCATATCATCCTGATCGGCTTCAGCGTGATTGGTGTAACACACATCGCAACCCAGCGGCACACCTAATAGTTTTCCGCAAAAATGATCTTCCAGTCCCGCGCGAATAATTTGTTTGCCATCGTATAAATATTCAGGGCCGATAAAACCCACAACCGTATTCGTGAGCAGCGGTGATAAATGCCGTGCAACGGCATAAGCGCGTGCTTCACAGGTTTGTTGGTCAACACCATGATGTGCATTAGCAGAAAGCGCAGAACCTTGCCCTGTTTCAAAATACATCACGTTGTTGCCCAGTGTTCCTCGCTTGAGTGACAGCGCTGCCTCACGGGCTTCTTTTAATAGTGAAACATTAATACCAAAACTTTTATTCGCCTGTTCAGTACCCGCGATCGATTGAAAAACCAAATCGATCGGCG
>CAZICR010000378.1:0-3588 GCA_964537795.1 uncultured Cellvibrionaceae bacterium
GTTGATACTGCAATAATGACTGCTGCAACTTCGTTGAATACAAGAGTTACAAACGTTTCTACTTCTTTAGTTGCAACTGCTTCAACTGTAGCTACAGTTTCTACTTCTTTAGTAGCTGCTGTTTCAACTGTTGCTTCAGTTTCTACAGCATTAGTAGCAACTAATTCTACTGTAGCGGCTCAAGGCGCTTCAATTAACACTTTAACTACTGGGCTTTCAGCTTTAGCAACTTCAGTTGACTCTCGCTTCGTTCAAGTTAACGACAAACTAGCTATCGCTAACCAAGGTATCGCAATGGGCTTTGCATTAAACGCTGCTCCATTATCACTAGCTCCTGGTGAAAAAGGTGCTTCATTCGGTGTTGGTTCATTCGAAGGTGAGTGGGCAGTTTCTGCTAAACTTCAAGGCAATACTGAAAATGGTATTGGTTACGGTGTAAGCTTGGGTGCGTCTAAAGACTCAGTTGGTGTTGGCGCTGGCTTCGGCTTCAAATTTTAATTTTTAGGTAAATGACTAAGCGGATTAACGTAAGTTAATCCGCTTTTTTTTTGACTTATATTATAAAGTTGGTAATGGCATGCGGCGATTAAAAGTAGGTATTACAGCAATCGAAAACACAGATGCTTTTCATTTGATGTGGTCAAATGGTATAGGGCAAAACATAATCTTCTTAGGGCTTTTATTACAAAGGTTGGATATTGTTGGTGAAGTTTCAATTGTCACACCATCAGGCAGTGGTCATCCTTTAAATTCACTTTTTGGCTGGCCAGTTTATGGAATTGAGGCTGCTGCTGATAAGCTAGATTTGATTATTGAATTGGGAGCACGTGCTCTATATCCTGAGCAAATTGAGCGTTTAAGAAAACGTGGTGGTAAAATTGTCAGCTATGTAGCTGGCAATATAATGGCTATGAATTTTGAAGAATTAGCACGTGGTTTGCCTCATGGTGATGATGTTGCGCCACTAGGTTTTGATGCCGCATGGATTACCCCACAGCATTGGCATATGTGTAGATCTTATTCTCGAATAACTCGTTCAGAAATTACTCGTATCGCCCCACATATTTGGGACCCAATATGTATAAATCAAACCTCATTTCAAATTGGTAAAAATCCATTTTTCAGAACGCCAGATCCAGAAAAGCGTTGGATGCTTGGATGTTTTGATCCAAATGTAAATGTTGTTAAAACTTTCCACCTTCCTTTGCTTATAACGGAAATGGCTTATAGGAAGAATCCTGAGCTAATAAAACGTATTTTATTATTTAGTACGTATCACTTACGTGAATCGGTACATATTAATGAGTTATTTGCAGCACTAGATTTAGGACGTGACAAGAAAATCTTTGTTGAACAAAGACATAGATTAATCGATATGCTTGGAACGGAAGTGAATGCTGTTGTAACACATCAATGGCAGAATAATTTAAATTATCTTTATTGGGAAATTTTATATTTAGGTTGGCCGCTAATACATAATTCTACTGAATTTAGGGATGTAGGTTATTATTACCCAGAATTTGATACAAATGTCGGCGGGGCAACTTTAAATGCTGCTTTAGAAGGGCATGAAAGTAATCGTATAAAACAATCACAAGCCATCAGAGAAACATTATGGAGATTTAGCTTAGATAATCCAACGGTTAAATCTAGTTATGAAGCACTTATTGAAGAAGTAATGCAATGCTAGTAAATAAATGGAATATAAAACAAATTTTTTCATTATTTGCTTTTTCCTTTGCAATAATCCATGCGTATCCTGCTTTGTCTCAAGCAACATGGGAACCTGCGAATCCTAAGCAAAATAAAGCACCTCAAACCACTAAGCGCACCTACAAGCCTACCTCAGTAATTGGATTAAAACCAATTAATAAAGGACTATCTAAAGAACAACTGGCATTAAAACTAGATGAAACTATAAGAATCCTAAAGATTAATAAGTGCGCGTCAAGAATAAAATTATTATTACTTGGAATTGCTGCAAATGATAACGCATTTTACTCAATAGAACCATTTGAGATTAATCCAGATAATGGAATGATAGTCATTTCAATCGAAAGCTATAATGATCAGAATAGCTCTCGTTATACAATAATAAGTTTATCGCCTGATTGTAGCGGAAATTATGTTCAGACTATAAATTGGACGTTGCCCTGTATTGATGTAAAAAATAATTATTTCCAAAATTGGAAAAGTAACGGGCCATTAATGGAACGAATTAATATTTATCAAAGCTCTCCGAGTTTAAGTGTAGCTCTTATGCCAAGTTCAACAGGTTGTGTATCAATTAAAAAAGAATTGTTTAGGAAATAACGTGAACGATAAAACTAAAAAAAATAGTAAATATACGCTTGGAATAACAATATGGATAAGCCAAGATGGAAGCTTTGAGCTATATTCAAATGGCTTGAAGCAAAATGTCTTTTTTTTGTATAAATTATTTTCGGCATCTCCAAACTGTAAAAAAGTATATTTAGTTAATCATGGGCCGGGTGAAGCAACTTCTATTCCTGAAGGTTTAAATATAAGTTTAAGCGATATTGTTCGTGCCGATGAAGTTAAGAAGAAACTTGACTATTGTATGATTGTTGGCGCCGCAATTGATTTAAATGCACTAAATTATTTCAGAGAAAATGGTTGTAAAATAATAGCATATAAAGGTGGTAATGCTGCTGTTATATCTATGGAAGCAGTAGCGTCACAATCACCTGATAAAGATGGTGAGCGTTATTTTGATTATAATAAAATTGATGCAGTTTGGATGACCCCACAGCATGCTCATACATACAAGACTTGGTGTGAAACAGTTTACCGGTGTCCGGTGCATGTTTTGCCACAAATTTGGGATGACACTTTTTATAAAATGCAAACCAATGAAGTAAAAGACAATTTCGGTTATAAAATTGGTGATAAGCAATGGCGTATTGGTGTTTTGGATCCTAATATAACAGTAATGAAAACTAGCCATTTACCAGCAATGATTTGTGAGTATGCCTATCGCCAAAAGCCAGATTTATTTAAAGCTTTTTATATAACTAATTCTATACAATTCGCCGATAATCACCACTTCAACAGCTTTATTCATTCGCTTCAATCTGGAAAAGATAAAAAAATGACTGTTGAGCCAAGATTTATTACTTGGGAGTTTTTAACTAATCATGCGGATGCGGTTATAACTCATCATTGGGAAAATGGTCTAAATTATCTCTATTATGAAGTTTTGTATGGAAATTATCCTTTGATTCATAATTCTGAATTCTTAAAGGGTTGGGGGTATTATTATCAAGATTTTAATGGTGAAGATGGCGCGCGCGCTTTATTAGAAGCCATAAATACTCATGACAAATGTTTGGAAGAATATAAAAACAATAATGACAAATTATTTGCGAGATTAAATCCAACTTCACAGGAAAATATTTACTTGCATGAAAATCTTTTATTGTCTGTAGAAACAAATAAATCTTTTAATTAAAGACGTTATTCAGTCTTAAAAATAAGCAATATTTTTAAGACTGAATTAATTCAAACTGTTCTAATGCACCACAACATTTGATGCATTAAACGCCAATTCATCGCCATTCACACTTG
>CAZICR010000379.1:0-3573 GCA_964537795.1 uncultured Cellvibrionaceae bacterium
CGCTTGAAATTCGTTGTACAACTATTGGCAACCGTACAATCGGATGAACCTGTACAACACTTGCGTGAATTAACAGCAGCAGTTTGTTCATTGGATAAACTAACACTGACATTTTGGCCTTCTGTTGCAGCAGGATGTAATAAATATGCAGTGGCTTCACCTGACGATAAAGTTAGATTGGTTGCACTCAAACTTCCATTCGACGTTGCAATATTAACGGTAGTATTAACTGATAAATCTTTTGTGCAAGGCACCATACTATTCGCGCAAGCACGCACTGTAACTGCAGCACCTTCGCAAGCAATCGAGTTAGCACTGAGTTGCAATTCATAATGATCCGGGCCTGCACAAGTGCGCACAGTTTGCATTAAAGTTTCAAGTGTAGTTTGTGTTACTGCACCGGAATATATTTTTACCTCATCAATATTGCCAAGAAAATGCCATGAAGTTTGCGTTCCTTCACCTGAAGCTGAAGATTCACCACCAATAGAAACCAAACCGGTTCCGTCTTGCCAGGTTCCGGCATAACTTGCCGTTGTTCTTGCCAATAAAGTTCTTGATTGATTGTAAACATAGAGCGTAACGGTTCTTGCTGTAGTGTCGACAACGGCTGCAACATAATGCCAGGCATTACTGGTAATCACAGCATTGGTATCAATACAAAAAACACCACAATTTGGATTGCTCCCCTGCCCCGTTACTGTACCTGTGTTGGTCACATTTCTATTAAAAAAACGCAATATAGGTTGATTGGTTCCATCGGCCAAACTGAATCCCCAACCATTTTGTGCATCATCGCGAACCAAAATTCGTTGGTGCTGTGCACTGGCATTAGATGAACGAATCCAGGCAGCAAAGGTAAAACCTTGTGGTAATGATGGGAAGCCAGTCAGCTCAACATAAGAATGCGTACGAGCGGGGTTTGATGTCTTATCAAACTCACCATAATAACAAGTGCTTTGATTACCACTGGTATAGGCAGGATTACCTGAAGAGGTTGATGGCAATGAACTAGCACCTGCAGCAATACGAGCGCGCCCATGATTATTATTTCCACTTGAATCCCGCACTTCATTCGCTGTTCCATTCCAGATACTTTCATCCATATTCCAAGCACCCAATAAAACCGGTGCAACAGTTCCACCACTGCAAAATGGAGAAAAATTTACTGAAGTCAAATTACTTCCTTGATAATCAATAGTCACTTCATTACCAGTTAAATTAATGCTTGAACCCGCAACAGCGCCTGCTACTGTGGAGCGATAATTCATTGTGACCAAACCACCCGCATAAACATAGGCACTTAAATTAACTTCATTTTCAAACGTGATCGTACCTGTTGCATAAATTAATAATTGATTGGATGCAAAATTTTGTGTGACTGATTGAAATCCAAATGAGATGTTGCCATTAACAAATATACGCGTAACACCGGATGTCGCCACTCGTCTTAAAGCAGTGGCCTGGCCTATAGTTAAATTTCCATTAATCCAATAATCACCCGATTGAAAATTGACAATAGATTGGTAATTAGTTGTAAACGCTTGCGTTCGATACACACCTGCAGCTGCAGTAAAATTTAAGGTTCCCTGCTGCCCTACTGAGACTGTTGTGTAATTTCCCGCCGCTCGATTCAGGGTGGCCTGATATCCAACAGAAATACTGCCATTTGCACCCGATGAATTTAAAAATGTGGGCGTTGAACTGGTTGATGGCACTCCCGTTGCGACGCAACTTGACCCAGAACAAGCAAGCCAAGCAGAATTATCCGTAATCGTTCTCGCTGAAATATTCGCTGATCCATTCGTTATCGAAGCGTGATAGCCCAAAGTCACATTGCCATTCGCACCATGAGCTTGGAATCCATTGGAGAAAATACTGGTGCAAGTTTGCGCAAAAGTTATCGACGCCGAAAACCACAATAAAATACCGAACAATATACGCATTAATAAATTCATTATTCTTGCTCCAAAAACGCACTGGCCTGAATTTGTCGAGAGGCATTAATAGAACCTGCTTCACAAGAGGCGTTACTGGTAATGGTATAAATACTGGTATGGCTAGTCGTCGTACTGTTGTAATTAGCTGCGGTTGCTGCAGCACAAGCAAGATTGTTTTGATAAACACAAGTACAAGAAACCTGCGATTGACACAATTGCAAACCATCTATCCCGGAAAAATTATAAGTGGTTGCCAATCCTGCACAGCGGGCATCTACTGCTTGCCTTGAACTGGCATCAGGAAAAAATAATGTTTGCATGGCTCGTTGGGTAGAGGTTTCCGCCGCATAAAATGCCTGCGTACTTAATAGCTCCTGAGTAAAGCCCTGATGCGATAAATTAGTGCTGCGAGCCAAAACCAAAGCCAATAATCCCATCACCACGACAATAAACAGAGCCAAAGGAATCAGAAATCCATGTTGATTTTTCATTTTTCGTTGATTCTTTATTTTTCTAGGGCACATTTCTAATCATCACCTGTTGAGTAAAACTCAACGATTGCCCGGCTTCTGTAAATGTAAGTTGCAATAGAATTTCGGTGTTGCGGTTATCACTGGCCATAGTTAACTGAAAAGGTGTATTCGCAGAAACATTATTTGCCAGCAAGCTGAATCCGGCAACAGTATTGATACTAGCTGCAAAAATCGACTGGTTTTCAAAAAACTTAAGTTGGTTAGCATCAACACAAAAAGCTTGTGGTGAATTCAATAAATAAAATCGTTTATTTATTGAATTGCGCAGCCAGGTTTTGGCAGCCGATAAACTGATACTGGTTGCAGTTCTTGACGCAACAAGGGCTATTGATTGCCCTGCACCACCGTAAATTTCTGCGGCAGACATAGCACCTATACTCAAATAATTTGCCGCACCAAAATCAATTTGATGCGGAGCTACACTAATACTGGATTGCGCCGCCGCTGCATTTTTTGTATCCGCAACAGGATTAAGATAAAACCCTCCGGATGCAATAGGCATAAATTCAATACACTGACCGGAATTAACAATTCGAACAGAATAAGGCAAAGCCGAACGCAATTGCCTCGACATTCGTTCCATTGACTGACGAGCATGCATTGTCAATTTTGCCATAGCCTGGGTTTGTTGATAGGACTGCATGGTTTTCACCACAAATGAAACACCAATACTGGAAAGTAAACCAAGAATGACCAGAACTGAAATTAATTCAATCAGTGAAAAACCTTTTTGCAATTTCAATGTTCCTATTAAGCTCATTAGAAATTTGCTCTTTCAGCCGTTAACAAAATGCTGGTCGCATCAGGTGCAGTGACACGAACCTGAATACGTTTGTTATTACCTACACGGGTTACTGTTACCAGTCGTTGATACCCTGTGTATGGCGTATCTGATCTATTATGAAAATCATCGACATCATTCATATCGCCATCAGTCGTATAATTACAGGCTGGTGCCCCAAGCGAATCACAAGCTGGTACGCCACCCGTTGGTGTCATAGCGTCATACTTCAACGCCATTACCTCATCCATTTTCGCCTGGGCAAGATTTAATGCACGTTGTCGAATTAATGGCTCGCTACTTTTAACAACACTTTGAT
>CAZICR010000380.1:0-3565 GCA_964537795.1 uncultured Cellvibrionaceae bacterium
ATTCAGAGTATGTTTGATTGGAAAAGTCCAGAACATAACCCCCGCCCATCTCAAAAATTGAATCAAGCAATTCAAAGTCTAATTTTTTAAGCGTATAGGAATTCATAAATATTCTTCACGAAATTGAGTGTTTATTGTTTGAGTCGATTCTTAATCCAGTCCGCTTTTAGGCACAAAGCAGGCATTAGTTTTTCCGCACTCTATCCCCTTCTCACATTCAACTCAACCATCTCAAACTAGATGCCTAATCGGCACATATTTCATCTTTTAGCAAAAAATAAAAAACGCGATTAACCAAACGATTAATCGCGTTTTTCAAAACATTAAAACATCACGCCAAATCAAACCTATCCGCATCCATTACTTTTACCCAAGCTTTTACAAAATCAGTAACGAATTTTTCTTTTGCATCGTCTTGTGCGTAAACTTCAGCGTAGGAACGTAAAACAGAATTGGAACCTAATACCAGATCCACTCGTGTTGCTGTCCATTTCACATTGCCGCTGTTGCGTTCGACTATGTTGTAGGAGTTTTTGCCCGTGGGTTTCCATTGGTAGCGCATGTCAGTCAAACTAACAAAAAAATCGTTGGTAAGTTGGCCAACTCTTTCAGTGAAGACGCCGTGTTGGGTATTTCCATAGTTGGTGTTCAACACACGCATGCCGCCAATTAATACAACCATTTCGTGTGCGGTTAAGCCCATCAATTGGGTGCGATCCAGCAATAACTCTTCTGGTGATACGACATAATCTTTTTGTACCCAGTTCCGATAGCCGTCGTGTAGAGGTTCGAGAACGGCGAAAGACTCGACATCTGTATTTTCCTGAGTTGCGTCACCGCGACCAGTGGATACGGGAACAACAATATTCACACCGGCATCGCGTGCGGCTTTTTCAATTGCGGCGCTGCCACCCAACACAATTAAATCGGCGATGCTGATTTTTTTCGGAAGAGTGTTTTGTATTTCAGTTAATTTTGTTAATACTTTGTCGAGTTTTTCGGGTTCATTGCCTTGCCAATATTTTTGCGGTGCCAAGCGAATGCGTGCGCCGTTAGCTCCGCCGCGATAATCCGAGCTTCTGAATGTTCTGGCACTGTCCCAAGCAGTGGTAATTAATTCTGAAGCCGTCAAACCGCTGTTCAACAGTTTTGTTTTCAGTTCTGCAATTTCGTTTTCACTTAATTGGTAATTTACAGCGGGAATGGGATCTTGCCAAATCAAATCCTCTGTTGGCACATCAGCACCTAAATAACGACTTTTTGGCCCCAAATCGCGATGCGTTAATTTGAACCAGGCACGTGCGAATACATCTGAAAAATACGCAGGATCTTTATAAAAGCGTTCGGAAATTTTTCTATATTCCGGATCCATTTTCATCGCCATATCGGCATCAGTCATCAACGGCATGCAACGAATAGAAGGATTTTCCACATCCACCGGCATATCTTCTTCTTTAATGTTCACAGGTTTCCATTGCCATGCGCCAGCGGGGCTTTTGGTGAGTTCCCATTCGTGATTCAACAGCATTTCAAAATAACCGCTGTCCCATTTTGTTGGATGTGTTGTCCATGCACCTTCAATTCCACTGGTGACTGTATCGCGACCAACACCACGGGTTTTGTGATTTACCCAACCCAAACCTTGTTCTTCTATATCTGCCGACTCAGGCTCAGGACCAAGATTTTGTGCATTGCCATTTCCGTGAGCTTTACCGACTGTGTGGCCACCCGCAGTGAGTGCAACCGTTTCTTCATCGTTCATAGCCATGCGCGCAAACGTGATGCGAATATCCTGCGCTGTTTTCAGTGGATCAGGATTGCCATCAACACCTTCGGGATTTACATAAATCAAACCCATCATCACCGCAGCAAGCGGGTTTTCCAAATCGCGTTCGCCGCCTTCAGCTGATGAAGAATAACGACTGCCTTCACCGCCACTTTTGGCGAGCCATTCTTTTTCCGAACCCCAATAAATATCTTTTTCAGGATGCCAAATATCAGCGCGTCCACCAGCAAAACCAAAAGTTTTTAAACCCATAGATTCGTATGCAATGGTGCCCGCAAGAATAATTAAATCGGCCCAGGATAATTTGTTTCCGTATTTCTTTTTAATCGGCCAAAGTAATCGGCGCGCTTTATCAAGATTGCCGTTATCCGGCCAACTATTTAGTGGAGCAAAACGCAAATTACCGGTTCCCGCACCACCGCGACCATCGGCAATACGATAAGAACCTGCCGAGTGCCAGGCCATACGAATCATTAAACCACCGTAATGGCCCCAATCGGCAGGCCACCAGTCTTGGCTGTTAGTCATTAATGCGTGTAAATCTTTTTTCACCGCATTCAAATCCAACTTCTTAAATTCTTCAGCGTAATTAAAGTTTTCGCCAAGAGGATTTGTTTTGCTGTCATGTTGATGAAGTATGTCGAGATTCAGAGCTTTGGGCCACCAATTCATAGTGGATTGACTGGATGCCGTATTACCACCGTGCATCACAGGGCATTTTCCTGAAGAACTCTTTTGATTGTTTTCCATCGTTATTTTCCTCACCGGTTTATAAAGTGATAAGCAGACTGGTTTCAACAGCAGACTACTCGAATTGGAGTCGTATTAGGATAGTAATCCAATGAATCGAATAAATTCGAATAGATAATTGAAATAGCGGCTATAGCTATATACAACTGAAAAACAGGAACGAGAAAAGTCATGAAGGCGCCATACAGAATATTGCGCCATTTGGCAAGAACGAAGTGAAGGAGCTAATTCACGTGTTTCTGAAATACAAAACAGAATTGAAAAGGCGATCTTGACGAGTGTAAAGCAGCATTAAGATGGCTGATAAAAATACCCAAAACCACGTTGGGTTTTTATCGGATCAGCTTCTTCATTAATTTGTCGTAATTTGCTGCGAATGGTTTTGATATGGGTATCGATACTTCTATCGTAATTGGCATCATTGGCTATGCCAACTGATTGCAATAGCTGTTCGCGAGAAAGCACGTGATTGGGACGTTTAATTAAATAGTCCAACAACTGATATTCGAGTTTGGTCAGATTCAGCAATGTGCCGAAAAAATAAATCACTTTACGTTGCTCATCTACGTCAAATTCCTGATTGACTGAATTCTGATGTGTGGAAGACTCAGCACTGGTAGCAATTCGACGTTTTAAAATGACTTTGACACGTGCTGCGACTTCGCGAGGGCTAAAGGGTTTGACGACATAATCGTCTGCGCCGATTTCCAAGCCGACAACTCTATCCAGTTCTTCACCGCGTGCGGTTAAAAAAATCAGCGGCACTTCCGAGAAACGGCGGAGTTGTTTGCAGGCTTCAAATCCGGTAATGTCGGGCAAACCGACATCCATGATCACCAAGTCAACCGGATGCTGCCGAATATACTCAAGACCTTTGGTTGCCAAAGTTTCCCAGTGTGTTGAAAAGCCTTCGGCTTGCAATACAAATAACAAACTTTCTGCAATTGACGATTCGTCTTCAACAATAAGCACTCGGGGCATAGCTTTGAGTCCGTAACAATGTGAGCCTTTTTATGAATGGCGATTCTA
>CAZICR010000381.1:0-3555 GCA_964537795.1 uncultured Cellvibrionaceae bacterium
GTTTTCATGATCGGCCAATTGATTCCCCATCCAATCGCCATACCCAATAACAACAGCAAACCTTCCAGCGAAAGGCGAGAATTTTTTGACATAAAATAGACTTGTTTGAAATAAAACCAACGACATTTCCCTGAAAGAAATGTCGAAAATTTGGAGTGTAAGTGAATTTATTTGGGTGGAAATTGTATTAATAATTGACGAATATTTTCACGTAGTTTCGGCTCTGATTTAAGACTGAAATAGAGCAATGGAATACCTTCGGCGTTGCCGCGCCAAATCAATGTATTGCTGGCTTGTTCAGTGATATCAATAATGACTACACCTTCCTGTTTGCCCTGCCCCAGTGTTTTGCCTGTGCCTAAGCCAAAGCTGCCATTACGACCAATCGGCAATCCTATGCCAATACCGATGCTGGTGTTACCACCTTTGCTGACTCTGGAAAAAACTTGCAAATCAACCCAAACATCGGCACCTTGATCAACCAATTGATAGCCCTGGGATTGCAGTTGTTGATCAACCAATTGTTGCAAATAAGGCTTGTCCACACCTGCGATATCCACAGTGGCTGCGCGCCAACTGTAGGTTTTGATATTGCTGAAATCTGCTCCTGACTTGAAATCATCTGCATATTTCACCGAGGCACAGCCCGACATCAGGACCAGCAGAAGAAGGGAAATGAATTGGGATAAACGAAGCATTTTGGAGTTCTCCTACAGGTGATGAGAGGATTCTAGTCGCAAGATACCTTTTCGTATACCGGCATAAGTCGCAAACTGGTAAAAGTTTGTAGTAAATGAATTGCGAACACTGAACTTTTAAATCAGACTTGCGCAGCTTTTTATTTAAAACGGTTGGAGAAGAGTGTGGATTTAATCTTGATTTTCAAAGCGATTGTGATGGGTATTGTTGAAGGACTCACCGAATTTTTACCTATATCCAGCACGGGCCATTTGATTGTAGTCGGTGATTTGATTGGCTTTAAAAGCGATGGTCATGTATTTGAAATTGCCATTCAGTTAGGCGCCATTCTCGCTGTGGTCGTTGAATACCGAAACAGGTTTACCCAAGTTGCACTTGGCATGTTTAACGACAGTCAGTCACAACGTTTTATTATGAATTTGCTAATTGCATTTTTGCCTGCTGCCATTATTGGTGTAATGTTTATTTCCATCATCAAAACCTATTTGTTTAATCCACTCAGTGTTGCCACTATGTTAATTCTGGGTGGCTTTGTGATTCTCTGGGCCGAGCGTCGCCAACATCAGGAGCGTGTTAGCAGCGTGGATGATATGCAATGGACTGATGCACTCAAAATCGGTTTGTTTCAAGTGGTGTCCATGATCCCCGGAACCTCGCGTTCAGGAGCAACAATTATTGGTGGATTGTTTATTGGATTAAATCGAAAAGTTGCTGCGGAGTTTTCATTTTTTCTGGCGGTCCCCACTATGTTTGCCGCAACTTTTTACGACCTTTACAAGCACCGAGAATTGTTAGATGGAAGCGATGCCCCGGTATTTGCCGCTGGGTTTATCACCGCATTTTTAAGTGCGTGGCTAGCTATCAGAACTTTGGTGCGCTTTGTGGCAAATCACACCTATGAAATATTTGCCTGGTATCGCATTGTATTTGGTTTGATTATTTTGATTACGGCGTACACGGGAATTGTGAAGTGGGGTTTTTAGGGTTTGAGTTGTTTAAATTTAATTTTTAAACAAACAATCTTGAGGCCAGTTAAACTTTGATCTATCCCCTGCGCAAAAGTATTCCACAAAGCAACTTTAAAACTGCCGCTGAACTTAGCTACATTGTGCAAAAAAAATGGAGAAACAAATGAGCAATATGTATGAAACCCCTAAATCAGATTTAACTAACACACCTAATTTGGGTGAAAATAATTCAGGTATGAAACAGGACGTGTATCCTGCGGGTGTTCCGGGGTGGAGCTGGGGGGCATTTTGTTTAAATTGGATTTGGGCTGGATTCAATAGATCTTATATTGGTTTTTTAGCGCTTATTCCATATATAGGGTTTATTGTCGCATTCTACTTGGGCTTCAAAGGCCGTGAGCTTGCATGGAAGAATAAAAAATGGGAAAGCTTGGAACACTTCAATCGCGTTCAAAAAAAGTGGTCTATCTGGGGTGTTTGTCTATTATTAGTGCCATTAATTTTAGGAATTCTTGCAGCTATAATTTTACCCGCATACCAAGATTATATTGTTAGATCAGGTGGAGCATAACAGTAGAAAAAGAGCCAGCCCTTTAAATAACACCCATAAAAAATAACCCCTGTGATTTCTCGCAGGGGTTATTCTTTATTCAAGTACATTCAAAAATTATGGCGTAATTTTTCCAACACCGGCATTGGCTTTCACTTGCGCGCGTACATCAGCAGCACTGTTGAGCGGTGTATAGCTGTAATGATCCGACGGTGACCAGGTAACGGGGCCGAGGAAAGGTTTTGAATCGCCTTCAGCGGTATTTTTAGCATTGATTACGCTCGCCGCCGCAGCATTGAGATCAACACTTGAACCGTTTAACCATGAACCTACGTCAGTAAAATATTGTCCCCAGCCATCAAAGTTCGCTGAAACCAGATCGGTAGCCGCAGCACCTTGAATATCAAACACGTTTCGCTCGGAGAACACTTTGCTGTTGAAGCCCAAACCTATTCCATATGTCAGGTGATAAGGGCGATCTTCAGTTGTGCGTTTGGTGTTTTCATAAAGATTATTGAGGATATGCAATTGGCCATTGCGAACACGCGGGCTGCGTTGACCGATATATTGGAACCAGTTGCGATAAAGGGTAATGCGATATTCACCGTCAATCACATCAGAAGAACCAATCAACATGGTTTTATCGTGATTACTGAATTTGTTGTGCGAAACAGTAATGTAGTCAGAGCCTTTTTTGATATCCAGCAAACCATCGTACATTTTGTAAAACGCTTTATTACTATTCACACCGTTAAAATCGGCACCGTCGGTAAATTCGCAGTGATCGATCCAGGCGCGTTGAACATTTTGTAAAGTAACTGCGTCCGGTTCAGCATTGGACGCACAGTAATCTTTATCGGTGTACGTGCACTTCGACAAACTCTCGTAAGACCAGGAAGTATCTTTCCCGGCAACAAAACGCAGGTTTTGCACAATAATGTTGTTGTAGCCACTGATGTTAATCCAGACTGCATTTAGTGTTGGGATCACACCATTTTCAACAACTCCAATCAGTGATGTATTGGCGCGCGAAATACGTTGCTGCGTGTAGCCAGTGCCATCGGAATTAGTGGCGCCATCAATGTAACCTTTGACGTAAATTGTCCATGGAATATTTTTATTGGAGCCGCTACTTGCTGTTGAAATACAGGATTGCAATGTGGCGAGTGAAGTTGCCGTACAGGATTGTCCCCCAGCGCCGCCCGTTGGCAAACCATCAGCATGCAAACGCCCCCAGCCCACTATATCGCCTACAGGTTGCGGCGGAACAGAAGCAGAAGAGCTGCTGGAAATACTTGAGCTTGAACTTCTGCTCGACGAACTACTGGATGAAGAGCG
>CAZICR010000382.1:0-3515 GCA_964537795.1 uncultured Cellvibrionaceae bacterium
GAACAAACTCGGCGATGAGTTGCGTTTTGTGTTGATTACATCCGCTGCCACCTTGAAGCCTTTAGGCGCTGCACAAAATGCTGAAGAAACAGATGTTGCAGGATTAAAAGTTTTTGTTATTACGACCGAACAACCTAAATGTGAACGCTGTTGGCATCATCGTGCTGATGTGGGTGCAAACCCTGCGCATCCCACAATTTGTTTGCGTTGTGTGGTGAATGTGGATGGTGTTGGTGAACTGAGGAATTTTGCATGACACAAAAAATTTATCAAAAGCCTTGGTTTTGGTATTTAACTGCCTTGATAGTGGTTCTGTTGGATCAAATCAGCAAACAGTCCATTTTAGCTAACTTTTATGAAGGCGAAGTCTTAAGCCTGACATCTTTTTTTGATTTCACATTACGTTTCAATTCTGGAGCTGCGTTTAGCATTTTGGCGGAAGCGGGTGGTTGGCAGCGTTGGTTTTTTGGTGCAATTGCCATAGCGGCAAGCATACTGTTATCAATATGGATTTATCGTACGGCAGCACAAAAGCCATTGGAAGCTTTTGCGCTGGCTTTTATTTTGGGTGGTGCGTTGGGCAATCTTTATGATCGAATTTTATTGGGCCACGTAGTTGACTTTATTCAAGTGCATTATCAAAACACTTATTATTTCCCGGCATTTAATCTGGCTGATTCGGCCATCTTTCTGGGTGCCGCGATCTTAATTTTTGACATGTTGTTTGGTAAAGAGAAAAAATCTGATGCGTGATTTGGCTGTTGGTCCGGGGACTAAAGTGACTTTACATTTTGCATTGCGTTTGCAAGATGGAGAGATAATTGATTCTAATTTTGAGCGCGATCCGGCGACTTTTGTTGTAGGTGATGGCAATTTGCTTCCAGGTTTTGAAAAAGCCATTTTTGGGTTGACTGAAGGTGATAAAAAAACCTTGACTATTTCTCCAGAGCAGGGCTTTGGCCAACGCAATCCTAATAATATGCAGGAATTTTCACGCAGTGAATTTTCATCGGATATTGAATTGAGAGAGGGATTGGTTTTATCTTTTTCCGATGCACAAAAAACGGAATTGCCGGGTGTGGTGAGTCACTTTGATGAAAATGTGGTCGTTGTTGATTTCAATCATCCATTGGCAGGTCGTGATATTGTGTTTGATGTCGCTATTTTGAAAATTGAACCCGTACAGGTGCACTAATCATGACACAAATTAAATTGGCTAATCCTCGCGGTTTTTGTGCTGGTGTGGATCGCGCTATCGATATAGTTAATCGTGCGTTGGACGTATTCGGTGCGCCGATTTATGTGCGGCATGAAGTAGTGCATAACAAGTTTGTGGTGGAATCTTTGCGTGAACGCGGTGCTGTTTTTGTTGATGAAGTTAATCAAGTTCCTGATGATGTGATTTTAATTTTCAGTGCACACGGAGTTTCACAAGCTGTGCGCAAAGAAGCTGAGGATCGCGGCTTGCAAATTTTTGATGCTACCTGTCCCTTGGTTACAAAAGTGCATATTGAAGTGACACGCTACAGTCGCGAAGGTCGCGAATGTATTTTGATTGGCCATGAGGGGCACCCGGAAGTTGAAGGTACTATGGGTCAGTACAATAGAAAAAATGGTGGCGAGATTTATCTGGTAGAAGATGAAGAAGATGTAGCTGCGTTGAAGGTTAAAGACCCTGAAAATCTGGCTTATGTCACCCAAACAACTTTATCAATGGAAGATACTGCAAAAGTGATTGAAGCCTTGCGAAATAAATTTCCGAAAATTCAAGGTCCACGTAAAGATGATATTTGTTATGCCACCACTAATCGCCAGGATGCGGTACGCACCTTGGCACTGGAATGTGACTTGGTGTTGGTTGTTGGTTCACCTAACTCATCTAACTCCAATCGTTTGCGTGAATTGGCCGAGCGTTGCGGCACAGAAGCTTATTTAATTGATGGTGCTGAAGATATAAATCCATCCTGGATTACCGATAAAAATTCTATCGGTATTACTGCGGGTGCTTCTGCGCCTGAAGTTCTGGTGAAACAGGTCATTCTGCGTTTACAGGAATTGGGCGCCACAGCCCCGCAGGAAATGCAGGGCATACCGGAAAATATCAGTTTCTCATTACCTAAAGCGCTCAGAATTTAGGAGCAAATTGTTTTACTTATTCTGGTTCTTCCGCCACGAGCGAGAATAAGTTTATAGCCTGATTTGCTTCCAACGCTGCATACTTTGAGTGTTCCTGCCAAAAAAGAACCACCACTTGATCCCGTTGCTTGACGGCTTTCACCTGTCGCAATAAACGAAATGGTTTTCATGCTTTTTGCGGTAGCGCTAATGGTGAGGTGATTGAATGCGGTTTGATCAAATATCAGTTGTTCTTTTGCGTCCCGTTTGCCATTGTCATTATTATCGATAAACAATTCCCAGCCGTGATGCCATTCATTCTTTGCGCGCAAAACTGCACGCTTATGTTTCATTACGGCGAGTGTTCTGGTGGTTTGTATTGCGGTTAATAAATCCTGTGTTGCATTTTGTACTTTATGGTTCGATGCAACCTTGGTAATAGATGGCACACCTATAAACAATAGAATGGAAATAACTGCCAGAGTGGTTAAAAGTTCTATTAAACTGAAACCACGGTGTTGATAGAAAGGCGATGTTTTTAAATTGCGGCTTGAAAAATCTGAAGTAAGCTTGTTGTTCATGGTATCCCTCCGTGGATAATAAAGTTGAAAATAGTGTCGGCAAAGCCGTTCGGTCATCCATGCTTGCCAGTCATCGGCGCCAACCGGCAACCTTGACCTGCGCATGTTAACTTTAGATAACAGAAAAACTCAAGTCATTCGGGTCTTTCTACAAGAGAGATGATTTTATGGTCACAAATATCAAACAAACATCCGGATTTACCCTTATCGAACTGCTTATAGTGGTTGTTATTCTGGGGATAATGTTAGCCATGGCAGCCCCTAATTTTCAGGAGTGGACTGCTAATAATAGAGCGACAGCTGTTCGTGAAGATTTGATGGCAACCCTTATGTTTGCTCGTTCTGAGGCTGTTAAATCAGGGAGACCGGTTGCTGTTTGTTTATCGACTGATGGAGCAGCCTGTGATGATGATGCTACTGATTGGCGTGAAGGAATGCTTGTCTATAGAGATGCTCAAGTTGATTTGACGAAGGAAGAAACGGATCTGGATTCTGCAGATGATGTATTGAGGGTTGTACCTCGCTACCCTGGTAGAGATACAACAGTTTCAATTACTGCCTCGCGTGCAGCCGCAGTCAACTTTATTCGCTTTGATCCAAGTGGTGCAGTTTCTCCAGCAAGTGAAACTGTATTTGCGGTAACAACTGAAGGTTGTACGGGAACTCATGCCAGCAATGTCACGGTCAGGTTGTCCGGTTCAACAACCCAGTCTGCTGTGTTATGTCCGGAGTAATTCAAATGATCAACATCAATGTCAGTGGCGGGTGTTAGATGAGAAATATTCAAAAATTTCAGACGCAAAAGCGAGCCATATTTCG
>CAZICR010000383.1:0-3513 GCA_964537795.1 uncultured Cellvibrionaceae bacterium
GGTTTACTACTGTTATTTACTTCTACCTTCCGTTAAAATAATTTTATTGGCAATTATTATTTTAATTATAAAAAATGAGGCTCTGTGACAAGTCAGTCAATACGTAATAATTCCCTCTTCCGGGACAAGTCTCTTTTGGGTTTTGGCGCTGCTCCAATAGGTAATCTGTATCGACCAATTACTGATCAGGAAGCTATGGCGAGTATTGAAGCCGCTCTGGCTGCCGGCATAGATTATTTTGATACAGCCCCACATTATGGTTTTGGTTTGAGTGAATCCCGATTAGGCATGGCACTTGCCGCATCATCGATTGTTTCTTCCAGCCCCATCATTTCCTCCAAAGTTGGGCGATTATTGGTTCCCAGTCAGTCCAAAAATTCACTCAGGCATGGTTTTGCCGATGCCCCTGCATTGGAGCCTGTCTTTGATTATTCTTACGATGGTGTGATGCGTTCATTTGAAGAAAGTTTGCGCCGCTTGCAAAGAGAAAAAATTGATATTTTATTTGCCCATGATTTAGGTGTGATGACTCATGGTGATGAACATCCAAAACGTTTTCGTGAGTTCATGGAGGGTGGTTACAAAGCTATGCATGCGCTCAAATCATCCGGTGTTGTTAAAGCGATTGGTTTGGGTGTTAACGAATGGCAAATTTGTGCCGATGCATTGAAGTATGGTGATTTTGATGGATTTTTGCTGGCGGGTCGTTATACATTGCTTGAACAATCTGCCTGTGAAAATTTTTTTCCTCTTTGTGAAAAACGTAATGCTTGGGTGATATTGGGTGGGCCTTTTAATTCAGGCATATTGGCAACTGGTGTTAATAATAATCGCAATCAGCCTGTACATTACAATTATGAAACTGCACCGGATTTTATTATTAATCGTGTTGCACAGTTGGAAACTATTTGTGAAGAGTTTTCAGTGCCATTGGCGGCAGCGGCATTGCAATTTCCTTCGGCGCATCCACAAATAGTGTCGGTACTGGCAGGGCTCGCATCGGCCTCACAAGTGAATGAGGCTGTGAGTTTGATGAAAGTAAAAATTCCGGATGAATTTTGGAAAATTTTGCGTGAAAAGGAATTGATACATGCTTTGGCGCCCATTCCCTGTTGAGACTATTTTTTTGAGTAATGTTTTATGGCAGTGTCATCATTAATTTTGCTTCATCCCAATGACAATATAGTCGTCTGTGTAAAACATATTAATGCAGGTGATGCTTTATCGATTGATGGGGAAATAATCCTGAGTCCTATTAGTATTGGTGTCGGGCATAAAGTAGCGCGTATGAATATCAATAGAGGTGAAAAGGTATTTCGTTACGGAGCACCAATAGGCTCCATGATTGAATCAGTTGCCAAAGGTCATCACGTGCACATGCACAATATGAAAAGTGATTACATACCCAGTCACACTCGTAGTCGACAAAATCAAGATCGGAGTGAATCATGAATTCAACAGTAGAATTTCCAGCCTGGTTGCGTGCTGATGGTCGCAAAGGTATTCGCAATGTGATTGTGGTGGCATATCTTGTTGAGTGCGCACATCACGTCACACGCATGATTGTGAATCGCTCAAATACTCTTAATGATGATTTGAGCGATGTCCATTTAATTGGGTTCCCCGGTTGTTATCCCAATCAATATGCTTACGAGATGATGCGTGCTGTTTGTACGCATCCCAATGTAGGTGGAGTATTGTTGGTATCGCTGGGTTGCGAAAGTATGAATCGCGAAAAATTATTAAAAGAAATTCTTGCCAGTGGTCGCCCTGCAGAATTATTGGTGATTCAGGAAGAAGGTGGGACCAAATCAACTATTAGTGCAGGTCTTGAAGCAGTTGCACGTTTGCAAGAAAAAGCATCGCAAGTTCCACGCGTACCTATGTATTTGCATGAATTAATTGTCGGCACTATTTGTGGCGGTTCTGATGGTACCAGTGGTATTACCGCTAACCCTGCAGTGGGTCGTTGTTTTGATGCTTTGGTTGCGGCAGATGCCATTTGTATTTTTGAAGAAACCGGAGAATTAATTGGTTGTGAAACAATTATGGCGGATCGTGCAATCACGCCTGAATTAGGTCGCGAAATTGAAGCCTGTGTTGCCAAAGCGGAACATTATTATCGTGTGATGGGCTTCGGTAGTTTTGCACCGGGTAATGCTGATGGTGGTTTAACCACACTTGAAGAAAAATCCATGGGTGCTTATTCAAAATCCGGTTCGTCACCAATCAGTGGATTAATTAAACCGGGCGATATTCCTCCGGCAGGTGGATTATATTTATTGGATGTAGTCCCTGATGGTGAACCGCGATTTGGTTTTCCGAATATTTCCGATAACGCCGAAATTGTTGAATTGATCGCTTGTGGTTCGCATGTGATTTTATTTACAACCGGACGCGGATCTGTCGTGGGTTCTGCGATTTCACCCGTGATAAAAATTTGCGCGAATCCCGAAACTTATAAACGATTGTCAGAAGATATGGATGTGAATGCTGGAAGAATTTTGGAAGGCGAAGCGACACTGGATCAAGTGGGTGAAGAAATTTTACAAAACGTGATTGATGTGGCTTCGGGCAAACGCAGTGTCTCAGAAGAATTGGGTCATCAAGAATTTATTTTGACGTATAAAGCATTTGAACCTATTGGGCCGAGTTGTTTACCGGTTCGGCAAATCGCTTGATGTAGGGCGGGTCAAGACCCGCGTTTTCGATTTTGAAAATTTATCCAATTAAATAAAATATTGAACATTATGAAACGTCTAGAAGGCAAAACCGCATTAATAACCGCCGCGGCCCAAGGTATAGGCCGTGCAACAGCAGAATTATTTTTAGCTGAAGGTGCCCGTGTTATTGCAACGGATATTAATCTTGCCGGGCTGCAAGAATTAACTGGTTGTGAAATCCATGAACTTAATGTTCTGCAATCAAATGAGATACAAGCATTGAGTGAAAAAACAGGTGGCATTGATATTTTATTTAACTGTGCCGGTTATGTTCATAGCGGAACTATTTTGGATTGCGAAGAAAAAGATTGGAATTTTTCTTTTGATTTAAATGTGAGTTCAATGTATCGAATGATCCGTACATTTTTACCCGGCATGATTGCCAGAGGCGGTGGCTCAATTATTAATATGTCATCTGTTGCCAGTTCAATCAAAGGTGCGCCCAATCGTTTTGCTTATGGTATGACTAAAGCTGCTGTAATAGGTTTAACCAAAGCGGTTGCTGCTGATTTTGTGACCCAAGGTGTTCGCTGCAATGCGATTTGTCCCGGAACTGTACAAACCCCATCACTTGAACAGCGATTACATGCAACCGGTGATTATGAAACTGCCTACAAAAATTTTGTTGCACGCCAACCCATGGGGCGTTTGGGTAGTGCAAAAGAAATGGCAGAGTTGGCGCTTTATCTTGCAAGTGATGCCTCTGCATTTACTACGGGCACTATCAATATTATTGATGGTGGATGGAGTAATTAAAATGGACTAGCTCCTCCCTTTGAAAAAGGGAGGC
>CAZICR010000384.1:0-3492 GCA_964537795.1 uncultured Cellvibrionaceae bacterium
ATAAATGCAACTGTAGCGGTACTGTGTCGACCTGATTCACCGGGAGCCAGAAACAGGGAGTGGACATGTATGCCTGCACCGTCCTGAAAATAACGAGCCGAGAATTCAATTTCCTCCACATCATCAGACTCGGGCAATTCAGCACGCAGGAAAGTATTCAGTTCTCCGCGTTCATCATCACTTGGCTCGCGCGCATCTATCCATAAAGCATTAGCCAAAGCCACCTTGGTATTTTCATCTGCTTGCAAATCTTCACGCAGTGTTGAACCTTGCAATTTAAAAAGTCTTAACATGGCTGCCTCCAAGGTGTTGCGGTCGGCTTTATAGCATATTCAGAAGATAGTTAAAGCTTTTTCTTAAGACTTTACTTTAAGTTTTATCCTCTTGTTTTAGTATAGATCAATAGACCTTGGCCGCACCTTCGGGACGTGTTTTAAATCGGCGATGAACCCACAAATACTGATCAGGAGCCTTTCTGATCATGGCCTCAATAATCTGGTTAATTCGTGTCGCATTAAACACTTCATCTTCCGATGGAAAGTTTTCAAGGGGCGGGCCAATTTCAACACGATAAAATCCTTTTGCATCACGATAATAAGCAATGGATAAAACCGATGCATTTCCCATAGCCGCAATTCGGGATGTCGCTGCCACACTCGCTGCCGGAATACCAAAAAACGGGGCGAACACACTGTGTTTTCGCCCATAATCCTGATCAGGTGCGTACCACACAATATGGCCACGGCGCAGATTTTTGATCATTTGCATTATGTCTTTGCGAGGTATTGTCTGATTGATGTAAGTTTTACGCGCCTTGATCTGCATGTAAATCAATAAGGGATTAACTTCGCTTCGGTAAAGCACATCGATGGGATGGTACATAGTTAATACTCGCGCACCCACATCAATTGCCGTCAGGTGGGTACCGACCAACAATACACCCTTACCTTCTTTTTTTGCAGCATCAAGATATTCACCGCCCACAAAAACATGCCGGTTGCGAAACTTTTCAGCAGACCCCCACATAGCCATAGCGGTTTCCATAAAATGGATTCCACAGGAACGCATCACTCCACGAACAATCTGCTGCCGCTCCTCTTCTGATAGTTCGGGATAACACAGACGAAGATTGACTTGTGCAATGTGCCGGCGAGAAGCCGCAAAATGAAAAAATAATCGACCCAAAAAACGACCTATCCAGAAATTAACTTTGACAGGTAAAAATGCACAAAGACGCAAAATCCCCAAAAGTATCCAGGTAGGCCAATATTGTGGAAGAAAAAAACGATATGAAAAAACCTGAGCAGCATGCTTATCCAAAATTATTCTCATTTTTTATTATGTATTGAGCCGAAAGTATAACTTGAAAGCTATTTAAATCATTCATTAAAAAAACAAAGGAGGCATAAAGCCTCCTTTTCATGTGAATTATTTGAACAAAACGAAAATCAGAGTTTGTAGCCATCCTCTTCGTGAAGACTTAAGTCCAGCCCCAAACTTTCTTCTTCTGCGGTTACACGCAATCCCCCCGTCAACAAACCTGTCAGTTTCAATACCAGATAAGTTATTACAGCGGTATAAACCAAGGTAGCGGCTATTCCAATCAGTTGAATGTTGATTTGACCTGACATTGTTTCAACACCACTGGCAAAACCTTGGCCACTGAATGCACCTAACTGTGTCGAAGCGAATATACCTACTAACAAAGTCCCCAAAATACCACCAACACCGTGGACAGGGAAAACATCCAACGAATCATCAATTTTTAATTTACGTTTGACGAATTGAGTCATATAAAAACAGACCACACCTGCCGAAAGCCCAATAATCAATGCTCCGCCTGGACCAACATTTCCAGATGCTGGAGTGATAGTGCCTAAACCGGCAACCATACCGGTGACTATACCCAAAGCACTAGGCTTTTTGAATTTGATCCACTCAATCATCATCCAGGCGAAAGCACCGGCAGCGGCGGATATGTGCGTTACCAACATGGCCATAGCCGCATTTCCATTAGCACCCAATGCACTACCCGCGTTAAAACCAAACCAACCTACCCACAACATACCTGCGCCGGTGACTGTCATAGTCATATTGTGAGGAGGCATGGCGATTGTTGGAAAACCATTACGTTTGCCAATTACGATAGCAGCCACTAAAGCCGCAATACCCGCGGTGATATGAACAACAGTACCACCAGCAAAATCGATCAAGCCCTTTTCAAACAACCAACCTGTTGGTGCCCAAACCCAGTGGCAAATAGGGATGTAAACAACAAATAACCAAAGAAGGGAGAAAATCAGCATGGATGAAAATTTCATACGTTCAGCGAATGCACCCACAATCAACGCCGGGGTGATGATGGCGAAGGTCATTTGATAGATAGCATGCAAACTCAGAGGAATATCGCCGGCCAAAGCTTCTTCTGTAATTCCCATCATCATAAACATACTGAAATCACCAATTAGCGCATTACCTGCACCAAATGCCAAACTGTACCCGGCAATCAACCAAGCCAAAGAAACCACACAGGCAATCGCAAAACATTGCATTAATACTGACAGGACATTTTTTACACGCACCAAACCAGCATAAAAAAGTGCCAAACCCGGCAGGGTCATGAACAGCACCAAAGCGGTGGAGGTGAGTATCCATGCGGTGTTGGCGCCATTTAAGGTCGCCTCTTGCGCAAAAACGGGTAATGTCATCAACAATCCCATTAAACCCAAATTTATCTTCTTCATATAAACTCCAACTTGCTTATTTGTAATTATAAATGCTCTATTTTGAGCCAATCATGTCACCATAATCGGCAGTCATTAGTAAAAACTTACCCAAACAAACAAACTCTGCACAAGAAAAAGTCATTCAAATAGCTTTTACATCCAAAACAGGGCTAAATGACAGCAAAATTAACACCAATAATATTAAAATTATTAATTTCAATGAGTTATAGAAAGTGCTTTTAAGCGAAACCAAATAAAATGCACAAAATAAAACCATTAAGAAAATCAACTGCATTTATTTGGTGCGAAAAATAATAAAACCTCCAAAAGGAGGTTTTATTTGAAATCAGGATCTACCGTAGCTGTCTTCCAATCTCACCACATCATCATCTTCCAAATAAGGACCGGATTGAACTTCAACAATCTCTAGGGGGATTTTTCCAGGATTACTTAATCTGTGGGCAATACCAACCGGGATATAGGACGACTCATTTTCAGACAACAAATATTCTTCACCGCCTTTTTGCACCAGTGCTGTTCCCTTCACAACAATCCAGTGTTCTGCACGATGATGGTGAATTTGCAGAGACAAACTGCCGCCCGGTTTTACACGAATTAAATTCACCTGATAACGATCACCATCATCTATAGCATCGTAACAACCCCATGGACGATAAATTTCACGATGCTGCAAATGTTCTTTACGTTTTTGTTTTTCAATTTGTGTGATGATGGATTTTACTTGCTGCGCCTGATTTTTATCCGC
>CAZICR010000385.1:0-3489 GCA_964537795.1 uncultured Cellvibrionaceae bacterium
CGCATCAACCCGGTATTAGTCGCGAACTGGAACCCAGTTGGTTTTTAAATAAAAACAAGAATATTGTCATGGTGTTTCGCGATCAGGCATCCAGTTTTAAGATTTTAGCGGCCATGAGTGAAGATAAAGGTAAAACCTGGTCAGAACCCAAACTAACCAATATGCCGGATTCCCGCGCTAAACAAAGTGCTGGCAATTTTCCTGATGGCAGAGCCTTTTTAGTGAATAATCCAAGCGGTTCAAAACAACGGACACCATTAACTCTAACACTCAGTGTTGATGGTTATTTGTTTGATAAAGCCTGGCTGCTAAAAGATGAAACCGAATTACCCACAATGAAATATGCGGGGCAATACAAACGCGTTGGTTACAGCTACCCGAAAAGTATTGTGTGGAAAAATCAATTATGGGTGAGTTATGCAGTCAATAAAGAAGATATTGAAATCACTTCTGTTCCGCTGGGGAAACTCTAAAATAATTGGTGCCGGTATGACATATTTTTTTAGTAGGAATTCCACCGGAATTTTTGAGCAAACGCACCAATAAATAGCACAAAAAAAATATCGTTTTTTTGAAAGCCAAATCTCTTTGTCTCAAATCTGCAACAATATCCGTTACCAAAAGTAATGCGCACAACAAGTAACAAAATAAACTGTTGTTTACGGCGAAAATTTACATCCAAGTCTTGATTTCAGCAGACATTTTTTCTATAAGTTTACTCATAAATAAAGTGTGCAAATAAATTAATCACACTTGAGTGTGCCCCAAAAAAGCCCAGTTAATTTTTTACAAAAATAATTTGAAGTTTGTTAACCAGTTAACTTTAAACTCGCGAATCAAGTAGTAGCGCAAAATAGCAGCAACACTGGCTGACAATGCTTCTGGAAGGTCTTAATCACAAGCAAAGTAACGGAGATATACTATGAGAGACAAATCGGTTTGGCTAATTCACCATAAAGCCTCTGTAGGGCTCAGATCCAGTTTGAACATGGATGGATCAGAATATGCCTTCGCTATAGGTGTGGTTTACGCAAAGAATGTTGTCGATGCCATAGCTCGGTTGCGTAACCATCTTGTTGATGATGATATGGATCTTGTCGATATTTCAAAATGTGAAATGTATTTACCCGAGAATTTTCTGGCTACCACGGAAGATAACGAAGAAATCTCTTCAGCCGCTACTCATGCACTATTAACCAATGAGATCATTCTCGCCTGCAGTATTTCCTGCGAGGCGGATTACATGAAGATCCATCAAAAATCCAGGCAATATATAGAGCTGGGAAACTATAAAGTTTGATTGCTGTGGATTGTTCAGGTCCAGACCTGAACAATCCACTGTTGGTTTACGCGAAGGATAATGTGATTCGACACCTAGGGAATATAGTGTCCATTATAAAAATAAACACCACTCTTGATAGATTGCAGTAAGAGAGGGATATTTAAATCACCGGAGGTTTATATGCTTGCTTATTTCAAAACAGGCGTCAGCTTGATAGCAATTGGGCTAATGACAATTGCCACCACCTATCCCAGTACCCATGGCTCGGTATTTTTCTTTTCGACTTTGCTCAGCCTCTTGTTAATTCTGGCGGGCTTATTGCAATTTTGGATTGATCGGGAGGTTTATTACAAGCAACACAAATTAAAGCAAATGCCGGAAAGTCATTATCGTTTTGATTAATTCGATCCATAAAAAAGCCGGCAATTGCCGGCTTTTTTATGTCTGCTATCTTTATCGACTCGGTATTTTCAAACCATCAAATAAATCATCCATATCAGCGCGAGTATGGCGATTGAAGGCTTCATTGACCAAATCCCGGGTGAGATGGGGTGCGAACTTCTGAATGAAGTCATACATAAAACCACGCAGGAAAGTACCGCGACGGAAACCAATTTTGGTCACGCTGGATTCAAACAGGTGGCTCGCATCCAATGCAACCAAATCAGTATCTGTTTCCGGATTAAATGCCATTGACGCAATAATTCCTACGCCCAATCCCAGTCTCACATAAGTTTTAATCACATCGGCATCCGCAGCAGTAAACACCACTCTTGGCGCTAAACCACGGTTAAGGAAAGCTTCATCCAATTTTGATCGACCAGTAAAACCAAACACATAAGTGACCAAAGGATATTTGGCGACGTCTTCCAGGGTTAAATGTGAAATCTGTGCCAAAGGATGATTTTTAGGAACGACTACGGAACGATTCCATCTATAGCAAGGCATCATAATTAAATCGCTGAACAACTCCATAGCTTCAGTGGCAATTGCAAAATCAACTGTACCATCAGCCGCCATTTCGGAAATTTGCATGGGCGTACCTTGATGCATATGCAAAGCAACATCCGGATATTTTTTTATAAAATCGCCTATAACAGATGGCAATGCATAACGCGCCTGGGTATGGGTGGTTGCGAGTGTTAATGTACCTTTGCGCTCATTACTGAATTCTTGCGCCACTTGCTTGATACTTTCAACTTTGCGCAGTATTTCGCCTGCAGTTTTTAAAATTGCATCGCCAGCAGGAGTGATACGGGTTAAATGTTTTCCACTGCGGGAAAATATTTCTACACCCAGCTCATCTTCCAGCAATCGAATTTGCTTGCTAATACCGGGTTGTGACGTGTACAAACTCTGTGCCGTTGCCGACACGTTAAGATCGTGATGCGCCACTTCCCATATGTAACGTAATTGTTGCAGCTTCATAAGCTCTCCGTTTGGCTTACAAACTTATTGTTTACCACAGGCTCAAAAAAGAATAGCCTGAGGCTCTGTTACAACTTTAGACCATATCTGCAAAATGCAAAGTTTTCGGATTCGAGTTTCGAAAAAAATCCGATATTTCAACTTTGATTGGCAATGCCATGCGGAACATGGCCTGTAGCCACATGCTCTTTCGCCGATTCACAATGCATGGGTTGATCGTCAAAAAAGACATCCGCTCCGTAGGCTTTCAAAAAACTTCCTTTGGATAATCCGCCTAAAAAAATAGACTCATCAATGCGAATATTCCAAGCGCGTAATGTGCGAATAACACGCTCATGTGCTGGCGCCGATCTGGCAGTGACCAAGGCAGTTCGTATAGGGCAATCCGAATCAATAAACTCGGCCTGCAAACTGTGTAACGCCGCCAGAAATGCCTTGAAAGGGCCACCGCTTAAAGGTTCTTTTGCAGCGGCTTTTTCACTTTCGGTAAATGCGCTTAAGCCCTGGGTTTTAAATACCCGTTCAGCCTCATCCGAAAACAGGACCGCGTCACCGTCAAATGCAAAACGTAATTCATCTTCACGACTGGAGGCATTTTTGGACGCTATCAAAGTCGCGGCTGCAATGCCCTGTTCAAGCGCCTGTTTTACATCCTCAGGTTCGGTCGATAAAAATAAATGACATCCAAAAGCCGATGCATAACGATAAGGTGATGTACCACCCGAAAAAGCGGCACGCGTTATTTTTAATCCATAATGTTGAATCGAGTTAAAAACCCG
>CAZICR010000386.1:0-3485 GCA_964537795.1 uncultured Cellvibrionaceae bacterium
CAAACCAGGTATCAAATTGCAAATAATCAAAAGGGCGCATCACCGTACTGAAATTGCCACTTTCTTCGAAAACGCGTGTAATAAAATTCGCGTTGACTTTCCCTGGCGGAACAGAATCCAAAGCCAGCGAAATTTCAAAATTGGCATTGCCTTTCTCATCGAGATTGCCATCGAAAACTTTAAGGGAACTGCTGGCGACCTTGCGCACTTCATCATCGAAATCAAACTGGCCATAACCATCAAAACTGGTTTTTTTTGCAAATAATTTGACTTCACTGTCCGCTTTTAATTTTTTTGCAGTACCACCATGCAGCCACTGTGCAAATAAATTGACATTCATAGGCATGGCCGATGCGAGTAATGGCGTTGAGTCGGGTGTGACATCCACTTTTAAACGATTAGGAACAACCATTTCTATTTTCAGAATTTTGTCGAAATGATAATTGCCCAGATGCACGACTGCACGATAGTTTCCTGTGGGTGCGGTTTCTTCGGTTTTAATGGCGAAGGTATAAATATCACCAACCGCTTTGCTGCTGGTTTCGCTCAGCACCTTTTTACCGGAAGGGTCAAACAAATCCAATTTTACCGGATGATTGGCGGGCAAAATTTCCTGTTTATCTTCCAGAATAAAACTCAGGAAAATATCATCGCCCGGACGCCAAACATCGCGTTCACCATAAATAAATCCTTTTAGGCCACCGGAAATTTGTTCCCCGCCAACATCAAATTGGTTGGTTGGTAACGCATCGGTTTTGCGAACACGTAAATAGCCGCGTTGTTCTTTATTAGTCGCTTCAATATAAAAAGGCGTTCCATCGGTTTTGATTTTAATTATGCCTTGGCTATCAGTTGTACCTTGGCCGATTAACTGATTCTGATAATTAAACACTTGAATATCAGTTCCCGCCATAGGCTTGGCAGTATCAAGTTCGGTGCTGATCACCTGTAATTGTTGATCGCCACCCAATTTCGCGATCAATCCAATATTAGATGCAAGAAAATTACGCTTTACGTGAGTATCACCTCTGCCGTAAGAAAAATAAGCATCATTACAAGGGTTGTGTGATTCATTCCAATCATAGTGACCGCTGGATTCATAATACTGGCGATACCATTCCTCACTCTCTTCCTGATCTTCGTAATAACTGCCACCTTCCGCATTTTTTGGCATAGCCGTTACAGGTTCTGTCGGACGCTCACCTTCGCAATTGTAAACAGAGTTGCTGCGATCAATTTGCAATTCCAAACGCAACAATCCGGAAGGATGCTCTTGCATCAGCTCAGTTAAATCCAGATTAAATCGTCGTGATCCTTCGCGAGGAACTTCCGGCAACTTAAATGTTTTACGCCAGAGGTATCGACCCGTTTGCGTAGGTGCTGAATAACCTACACTGGCGATAGTGTTATCTTGTAAATATTGTCCAATATTATTTTCAAAAACTTTGAATGCAATAACCTGAACTGAATCAACACCTGCCGCTTCAAATGGAACCGATAGTTGTTTTGCATTGGGTAAAATACTGGTCGAACCAATAAATTGTATGGAAGGCTTGGTTAAACTTAATACCAGGGCTTCAGAATATTCTTTATCCAGCGTTTGTGATTTGCTATTGACAATCGATTTTGAAATAACAAAACTTTGTTGTCCGTCAGCGATATTTTTCGGAAAATAACGCAACACACTGCCATCGCGCACCAGTTCAACATCACTGCCGTTGACTTTAACCAAACCGGATAAATTTTGATTTTCATCCAACTCATCAGAAAAACGAATTTCAACATGAGTATCAGGTTGATGCACTACTTGCACGCCGGTGACTTTAAATTGATTTAATTTTGGAATTTCTATTTCACGCGCGCCTTTTTTATCACTGCTTAGTGATGAACCATCCCACACAAGCTCAAGCGTTCCAGTGCTTTCTGTTCTTGCTATATTGTTAATCGTGAAACGAAATGTCTTGTGGTCAAGTTCTTCCTTCCATTCAATATCCTGATTCTTTTTGTTGACTTCGACTGTGAGAATTTTTTTAACCTGATTGATATCCGCTGTATCCGCCGTTATCACACTACCGGTTAATTGCATTTTCCCTTCACCATCGGGAACAGGGATTAAACTATTCACCTGCAAATCAAATTCCTGTTTAACCGTTTCCAATTCCAATACAAAATCATCCAGAGATTGATCAACACCTGACAATCCATCCGCCGATAGCGTCAACCGAAATTTCTTACCATTGGGAAAACGCTCTGCCGGCGTAATACGCAACTCATCTTCCGCAGTGAACACCAGATTGATCGGTGTATCTATATCCAACTCCACCAAATCATCATCCGCTGCCTTATCCACATTTTCAGCGCTGACCACCGGATGGGAAAAACGAATATAAATAGGCGCATCAGTCGCCACCCAATGGCGGGGATAATCACTCAAATGCGCCGACCAGTTAGCTTCCACCTGAGTCGCGGCTGCTTCATTTGTTGGACTACTGGTCTGGGGAGATTCCGATTTCTTGTCACAAGCTGTGAAATTGATAAGCGTACAAAACAACAACCACTTGATGAGATGCATGGAGCGCATAGTATTTCCTTGAAGGTTTGGTGTATTTTCAGAAAAACCCGTTTCTTGACGATGGTTTTATCCGGCTCACTTTTTACCATAAAAAGAGAATTCTAGGCCAACAATTTAGTCATCGCCAATTGGAATGATGCCTGTGTTCTTATTCGGTTAATGTTGCCTACCGGTACCCAAGCCTATTAACCTTCCATCAATGGGCATGACATCACCGCATCCGGAAATAATAAGGCTGCGTTACTTCAATTTTTATTTGGAAATATTTATAACTTCATGGATATAAAAGTTTTCTTAACTTATGACTGCGCCAACTGTTACATGCTTGTAATCATAGAGTGTGGAGATATATAGTCGGCGCTGTGTACTAAACTGTTATAGAGTGCAGAAGCATGTTGTGCTTCGTAAGAAAATCGTTTGCTCGGAAAGTCTGTTACTTAAACGTGTTTAATAGAGAGCAACTTGGCACCCCAGTAAATCCAAAAATTATCGCAAGTAAAATTCTCACTTTGTAGAAAGTGGTAGCTTCGGTTAACAAAATTCAGGGTTTTGAAAGTTTTAATTCTTGCAAAGAAGGTCGTGCGTGTAATAAAGTTTGGTGAAATTAATTACAGGCGTGGCGGCGTTGTCGAGCTGGGTTTACTCGGTTAGTTTTGTTTGGTTATCTTGTGTTGTGCTTTTGTTCTGTCGTGAATTCTGGCATTTATAACAAGGCAATCAAACACGTTCGCTTCGCTCTCTGGATGCCTTACGGCACCGTTTATAGCAACGTTAAAATTGGAAACCTGCATGAAAATATATATTTTGATTTTTCTATCATTGCTAACTGCTAACGTATTTGCTGATTCTTCTTGTGATATACCAGAAGGAAAATCTTCAGGGAAACCATTTATGAAAGTGGATCCACAAACAG
>CAZICR010000387.1:0-3476 GCA_964537795.1 uncultured Cellvibrionaceae bacterium
AGATATTCTTGATGGAAAAGTCAAAGCAGGCGATGTAGTTGTGATTCGCTACGAAGGTCCACGCGGTGGCCCCGGCATGCAAGAAATGCTTTACCCAACAAGTTATTTGAAATCACAAGGCCTCGGAAAAGCTTGCGCGCTGTTAACGGATGGTCGCTTCTCTGGCGGCACTTCAGGGTTAAGTATTGGTCACGTTTCACCGGAAGCAGCTGCAGGTGGCGCAATCGGATTAGTTGAAGCTGGCGATATTATTCAAATCAATATTCCGAACAGAAGTATTAATGTGAAGTTATCTGATGCTGAATTGGACGCACGTCGTAAAGCGATGGAAGCAAAAGGTTCTGCAGCTTGGAAACCCACTGAAGTTCGTCCACGCAAAGTCAGCGCATCATTAAAAGCTTATGCAATGTTGGCGACCAGTGCGGATAAAGGAGCAGTACGGGACTTGAGCAAGTTGGATTAATAAAATAACGGGCGGAAATAATTGATGAAACTTCACATCGCTAACAAAAATTATTCTTCCTGGTCATTGCGACCCTGGTTAGTACTGAAATATTTTGGTTTTGAGTTTGATGAAATCATTCATCCCTTTCCTGCAAATGGTATGTGGGATTTATATCGTCAATTTTCGCCCAGTGGCAAAGTGCCTTGCCTGGAAGACAACAAGATAATTGTGTGGGATTCCATGGCAATTATTGAATATCTAGCTGAACAAAAACCGCAAATATGGCCCAAAGATAAAACTGCTCGCGCTTGGGCACGTTGCGCTGCCGCTGAAATGCACTCCGGTTTTCAAACTCTGCGTAACAATTGCGGTATGAGTTGTGGCGTAAGAATTGAACTCACTAGTATTTCAGATGCCTTGCAAAAAGATATTAACCGTATTAATGAATTATGGTCACAAGGCATAGCCGCATTTGGTGGGCCATTTCTTGCGGGCAATCATTTTTCTGCAGTGGATGCTTTTTTTGCACCCGTGGTATTTCGTGCGCAAACCTATCAGCTGCCAATGTGTGAAGCAGCCACAACCTATATGCAACTTATGCTGCAATTACCGGCTATGCAAGAGTGGTATCAGGCAGGCATCAATGAAACCTGGCGAGAACCTGCACATGAACAAGAAGTATTGGATGTAGGAAAATTAGTTGCGGATTATCGAAAAAAATAAGGTTGGCAATTATGTTAGTTCCGGAGTTTTGGGCCGAATACAAACAAGCAGTTCAACACAATGGTCGCAAAGCGACCATTAAAAGGTTTGGCTGGTCCGATATCAGCCTGCAAGATGCCGAGCAACATGCAGCAAAAAGATTCCAGGAAGCTTTCGAAAAATTTAAGGCCAACGAAAAAATAAAAAGACTAGAACCTAAGCTAGCCTATCACGCAGACGATGGTGTTCCCATTCGTGAAGAAATTATCAAAAGGTTTGATGACATTGTTATTACTCGCAATTCTTACGGCGCACTTTGTTTAAATACACCGGATGTTTTATTTGGTGATATTGATTTTCCGGAAATCTCCGACAGCAAAAGCGGCATTATATTTTTAACCTTGTTAGTGATTTCATGCATTCTGGTATTTGTATTGGGCATGTCAAAACTGCTCTTTCTTTCTCTGCTACTCACACCTGTGTTTTCTTATATCTACACAAAGTTTATCTTCAAAAAACCTGACTATGAAACTGAACATCTGGAATCAATAAAATCGATTGTGGCTCAACATCCTGAGTGGCGCATAAGAGTTTATAAAACACCTAATGGTTATCGGATTTTGGCCTTGCACCAATTGTTTGATCCCCAATCCGATGAAGCCATAAAATTCAACAAAGAATTTAATACGGATCCACTCTACAGAACATTATGCATTAACCAAAATTGTTTTCGCGCTCGCGTTAGTCCAAAACCCTGGCGTATTGGCATTTCAAATCGTCTGAAACCAAGGCCAGGTGTCTGGCCAATTGCTGCTGAAAATATGCCGCGGCGACTGGAATGGGTGAATCATTACGAAAACAAGGCCAAAGATTTTGCGTCCTGCAAATTTTTAATGGAACTCGGTGAGGGCAAAGTGAATGAAAAGGCGCTCTCGGTCCAAAAGATTCACGACGACTATTGTCACGCTATGAACGACAGACCAATTGCTTAAAATTATGTGTAACCAATCAGATTCCAACAAATGAATAAATTACCTTTTGCCGTATTTAAACCCATTATTTATGGCGCAATTTATGGATTGTTGATTCGCGCCTTTATTTTTGGTGGTGATCAAGGCTGGTTTCCCGGATTTCAAGCCATGTCTCTGGCATTTATTTTTGCAGTACCTTTTGTTGTTGGTGCTCTGACCGTTTTCTGGGCAGAGAAAATCGAAAACAGATCTTATCTTTATTATATTTTTGCACCATGGTTAGCAACTCTTTTATTTATGTTGGGTTCAATGGTAACCCTGCTGGAGGGTTCAATTTGCATTATTATCATTGCACCCATTTTTATTCTTCTTAGCTCGATCGGCGGAATAGTGATGGGAGCCATTATTCGACATCAAAAAAAGGCCTCTCATAAATTACAAATAATTATGTTTTTTCCTTTGTGTGTAGTTGCTGTTGAACAGTACATTCCGCTCAACAATCAAATAGCTCATCTAAGCTCCAGTATTGAAATCAAAGCTCCAGCAGAAACAGTTTGGTATCACCTAAATAATGCGACTAATATCAAAGAAAGTGAAATTCCGGATTCCTTGGCTTATTTGATTGGCGCACCAAAACCCGTTTCAGGGAAAACAATCTCGGAAAATAATCAGCGTGTACGTAAATCAGTTTGGCAAAAAGGTGTTTATTTCGACGAACATATCGTGGAATGGCAAGAAAATGAATTTATCAGTTGGACTTATCAGTTTTTTCCTGACTCGTTTCCAAAAGGCTCAATGGATGATCATGTTGTCATCGGTGGACAGTATTTCGATTTGATGACAACCAGTTATCGGCTGGAAACAATTCCTATGGGAACAAAACTAACTCTGGAGATTCAGTATCGGGTGTCAACCAAATTTAACTGGTATACCCGCCCTTTAGCTCGATATCTGATTCAAGATTCGTTAGGCAGCCTGTTACATTTTTATCAGGCTCGTAGCGAAAACATTCAACAGACAGATCCAACTTCAGGTTCACTGCGTAACAACTACTAATTAACCTGAGAAGCACCCCCATGAAAATTATCGTCCTTTGCGCAGCTATTGCAAGCATGGGCTTGTGGCTATCGGCATGTTCAAGCACTTCGATCTCAAACTACCGAAATAATATTCCAGTCTTTAAACCGGAAGAGTTTTTTAATGGTCAATTAATAGCGCACGGCGTAGTGAAAGATCGCGGTGGAAAAGTGACGCGTTATTTTGTCGCCAATATCAGGGGCGACTGGGAAAACGGTCGAGGTGAATTAAAAGAAGAATTTTTATTTAATGATGGCGAAATTCAATATCGAACCTGGATT
>CAZICR010000388.1:0-3471 GCA_964537795.1 uncultured Cellvibrionaceae bacterium
AATAGTTAAGCTTGCCCTTGAAAAAACCAAACCTGAATTCGGCAACTACAAGATGGTTGCAGTCGCATCGGAATTTAACACACTACGAGCACTCAGCGATGTGGTGCGTAATTTATACAGCAACATGGTGATTGAACTAAGTTATGAAGCAGAACTCACCCAGTCCGGCGATTTAACATTTATTAATATTCCTCTGGATGGAGGAATAGTCGGCTATCGAATTTGTTTTGTGAGCCCAGCAAAAAAAGAGGCTGTTGCAAACGCTAAAAATTTACAGGAATTACAACAATTCACCATAGCGCAAGGTGTTGGTTGGGCAGACACACAAATACTACAAGCAAATGGATTTAACGTAATCGAAATTCCTGTTTATACCAACATCTTTAAAATGATTACCTCCAACAGGGTAGATTTATTTTGTCGGGGAGCCAATCAAATTAAATCCGAGATGGAATATTTTAAAAACATGAAAGGATTGGATTTTGATAGAAGCTTCGTTTTGGTTTACGACCTGCCGCGTTTTTTCTATATCAATAAACAAAATATTATCGCTAAAAACAGAATTCAAAGGGGACTTGAAATTGCGTTCAAAGATGGCTCACTGAGAGCGCTTTGGGAAAAATACAACCGGGAAAATATCAACTATGCCGGGTTAGTGAACCGCAAGGTTTATAATCTCAAAAACCCCTTATTAGATGGCCTGAAACCAACCTATAGGCAATTCTTTTTTGATCCTATGCAGAAATCCCAGTGACATTTCGGCCATTCACCCGGAATTTTGGCCACTCCCCATAAACCTCACACATAACATTAAGATTCCATTGACACTGGCTACTTCCAATAACCACGGAGTACCCAGTCATGAAAATCGCCCAATTGAAAAAGTGTTTTTGCAATCATAACAAAGGCGGTGTAGTCGCCGTTATGATCGTCATTTTTGTTTGCATGATTAGCCAAGAAAACAAGGCCGAAGAATTTGCAGGAATTGAAGTGACGGAAAAAGGCAGTGGTTCAGCAATTATTTTTATTCCAGGATTAAACAGTGCAGAAGACACCTTTACTGATACTTGTACTGCTATGGCAAGCAAACACAAATGTTACCTTCTGCATCTACCCGGTTTTGCTGGTCAAAAGCCCATGGATTTGCAACAAGGCTTTTTGGTTCCGGTTAAAAACAATATTGTTGCGATGTTAAAAAAGAAAAAATTATCGAATGTGACTTTAGTTGGGCATAGTTTAGGTGGATTGCTCAGCTTGATGATCACACTGGATTCACCGGAATTGATCGAGAAAATTGTGATTGTGGATTCACTTCCTTTTTTCCCCGCCATTCAAAATCCGTCATTAACGATTGATATGGCGAAACCCCAAGCAGAACAAATGCGCGCACAAATGAACGCACCCAGCGATGCGGATTACATCAAAAATGCCGCTTTCAGTGTGCAGGGCATGAGCAATCAAGCATCACGTCAAGCTTTGTTGATTGCATGGAGTCAAACTAGTGATCGTGCAACCACAACCCAAGCTATGTATGAATTAATGATCACTGATTTACGTGCTAGTATCGCCGCAATTAACAAACCCGTAATGGTATTAGGTGCATGGGCAGCCTACAAACCTTATGGATCAACTATGGAAAGTACCAAGGCAATTTATACTGCCCAATATGCGCAATTAAAAAATGTTGATATTCGCATGTCCGAAACCGGATTCCATTTTTTAACCTGGGATGACACTGGGTGGGTTAATCAACAAATAACACAATTTTTAAATCAATAAGAAGGGAATAAAAAAATGAATGACTCCAAGATCATGACCCTGGAACAGCAACGCGCGGCTTTTACAAGCCGCCGTTTTTTGGCGACCCCCTTATCAGGATTAATTTGTTGGGCTGCAATTGGTGTTGGCAGTATTTTTTTAAACGTATTCCAATCGGTAATGTTGGTGTTCATTGCCACCGGCAGTATTGTTTATCTTGCCATGATGCTCAGCAAATTCACTGGCGAAGATTTTTTCAGAAAAGAGCAAAACCCTTTTGATCGATTATTTTTTGGCGGATTACTAATGGCATTATTGGTGTACGCCATTGCCATCCCTTTCTTTCTGCAAGATTATCGTTCGGTAACTTTAGCGGTTGGCATATTGACCGGTTTAATGTGGATACCTTTTTCATGGATTGTTCAACACTGGATTGGCTATTTTCATACTCTAAGTCGCACCGCATTAATTTTGATTGCTTGGTATGTTTTTCCAAAACACCATTTTCAGGTTATTCCAGCTATCATAGTCGTCATTTATATAATCACTATTTTAGTGATGGAAAAACGCTGGAAAGATATTAACCAACAGAAAAGTAATTGATTATGACTGACACATCCTTAGGGACTAATCACAAAAAATATTGGTTATTTCAACTCGCATTTTGGGGTGGATATTGGTTGCTCAATATTGTTTTTGTAACAGCTTGGGGTTATGCATCTGTTTTGATGAATAGTATTTTCGCCATTTTGTCTCTATTGATGTTTGGTTTTACTCATGGTTTGAGATTTCTGTACAAACGATTTTTTCACCAAAAAAGCTTGGCCTATATTTGTCTGCAACTATTGTGGTTATTACCAGTAGCATCGGTCGTTATACAGTTTATTTTGTACGGTATTATTTACATGACACTGCAAACTAACCCTGCTTTGGGGCAAGGCCTGCAAAATTCTTCTGCTGGTAGCTTTATCGGTTACAGCATCAATACCTGCATAATGTTAATTCTTTGGTGTCTAGTGTATTTGTTTCGAGCAGAATGGGTTAAGCGTCGCCAAATGGAAACAGCACATTGGGAGAATCAAGTGAAGCTGCGCGATATTGAATTGCAGTTCTTACGCAGCCAAATTAATTCTCACTTTTTATTTAACGCGCTCAACAATATTCGCTCATTGATATTGGAAGATACACAAGCAGCAAGACAAGGATTAACTGATCTGGCCACTTTACTGCGCGGATTAATGCATAGCGATGCCAGTTTGACCGTAAGCCTGCGCGACGAAGTGGAATGGGTAAAAGGTTATTTAGCCTTGGAAGCCTTGCAATTTGAACAGCGATTAAGTTACGAATTAGCAATAGAAACAGAATTACTCGATGCACAGTTGCCGCCTTTGTTACTACAAACGTTGGTAGAAAATGCAATCAAACATGGCATAGCCCGTCGGCGACTGGGCGGAAAAATTCGCGTCAGTGCAAAACCAGTTTCGTCCAACCGCTGGCAATTACAGGTTGAAAATCCCACTGCCGAATTACCTGCAGAATATGAAAGTAATGGCATAGGTTTAAAAAATGCACGCGACCGTTTATCTGCTGCATTTGCCGATAACGCGCGATTGGAACTTCAATTTTCAGGCACAGTAGTCGCAACTGTGGAGATGCCTTTATGAATATTGTGATAGTTGACGATTCACGTTTGGCACGCAAGGAATTGGCAGG
>CAZICR010000389.1:0-3455 GCA_964537795.1 uncultured Cellvibrionaceae bacterium
CCAAATCCTTTTCACCTGCCGTAATTGTGTACGGAATCGGGCTGCGTTTCATTTACGAGATGGGCTTATTACAGGGATCGCTGTCCCGCGGCCAGTTGCAGGAGATCGGCTTGC
Organism: uncultured Cellvibrionaceae bacterium; assembly: GCA_964537795.1. Lineage (GTDB taxonomy): Bacteria > Pseudomonadota > Gammaproteobacteria > Pseudomonadales > Cellvibrionaceae > Cellvibrio. The sequence goes on from CAZICR010000389.1 coordinate 115, forward strand.
GCTTCAACTTTGAAGGCAAAACAGCCAACCCGCCCTTTTACCACAGCAATACCCGTCGGGTAGTGAAGTGGATCCTGTATCCTTTACTGGCATTTCTGTTGTTTTGACAATAGATATAATGGAATGCGCTGATGTGTTTGCATATACGTCATTCACACAGTATCTTGACGGCTTAATTGTCGTTTATAAACCCTTATCCGTACATGAAAAACAGTCTATTCCTTGTATTCTTTGCGCTGCTTTTTTCCAATTCAACCCAGGCACAGCAGTTAGAGTGGATTCATCCGCAACCTGGTGGCTTCCCCATTCTTGAAATCAATTTTACTTCCGAACAACATGGCTATGCGTTTAATGCAAACGGCGATTTGTTTGAAACCAACAACCAGGGAGCATCCTGGGAACTAAAGCAGCATTTCCCCGGTAAAGGAACATTTCAATTGTCAGGAAAAACCGGACTGATTGCAGGAGGTTCCGGTGATGTTTATGTAAGTCAGAATTATGGCAGGGATTGGGAAAAAATAATTTTTTCAGCCAACGCAGCAATCGAATATTCGGATCTTGTAAATGACTCCACCTTCTATCTGGCGAGTTCCAGAAATTTTATATACAGAACAACAGATAGTGGCAAAAGCTGGACTACCCTGAATTGTAAAGGAAATATACGGTCGGTGGAATTTATTTCAGTTGATACCGGCTGGGTAGGATTAAGCAATACCAATATTTTGTTTACAACGGATGGTGGTCAAACCTGGACACCACAGGCAACTTCAAACGTTATTCCATCCAATGTTCCTTATATGCATTTTACCAATGGTACCGGATATGCTTTCCGGGAACACTATTATTTATTAAGAACAGTAGATTATGGAACTACATGGGTGGCGACTGATTTTCATGATGAAATCTTTGATATGTATTTCATTAATGAAGAAACCGGATATGCCTGCACTGAATATGGCCTTATATATAAAAGCACCGACAGTGGTATCAGCTGGCAAATTATTTCAATAGATAAAGCCAGAATTTTAAACAATGACTTTAAAACAATTTACTTCCTCAATGAAGAGGTCGGTTTTGCAGCAGGAAACAGAGGGAGAATTTTTAAAACCATGGATGGGGGTGAAAGCTGGTCGGCCTATTCAGAACCTTATTATACCTTATCAGATCTGTCTTTTGCCACTGACAGCATTTTCTACACGGCATCCGGACAAACATTGTACAAATCCACCAACAGAGGTAAAAACTGGACAAAAATACCACTTGAATTATACCTACCTTATGCCAACAAAACATCGATCCGGAACCTTCATTTTTTTGATGAAAAAAACGGCATGGTTGTTACAGATGATGACGCCCGCATATACAGCACAAGTGATGGTGGTATTACATGGGAAGCAAATCCATTGACAGAGGTAGGGGGCAATTATGTGTTTGGATTACAATTTTTATCAGATAGTCTGGGATATCTGTTTCCGGCATCGGATTGGGCAACCCGTGTAGTACGAACGGAAGATGGAGGTAAAACCTGGACAAAAATTTGGCCTCCAGATGGAACCGGATTATCCTTAAGGGATATTTATTTCGTCAATAAAGAAATTGGCTATGGCCTTCGATACAACGCCTTGTACAAAACCACAACCGGGGGCAGTTCCTGGGAACCAGTTCTTGAAGAAGAATATGGTTCTTTGAATGGATTCGATTTTGTAAACGACTCTGTAGGTTTTATTACTGGCATTAATACATTATTGAAAAAAACAAAGGATGGGGGGAAAACCTGGCAGCAAATAACCCTTCCTTTTTACGATCATTTAACGGCGATCAAATTTCTTACCGAAGATATCGGAATAATGCATGCTGAATATGGCTCTCTGTATTTTACTTATGATGGAGGATTAACATGGGAACAGATAGCAAGGGATAAGTACCATTTTACTAAAATTAAAATCGGGCCAGGCAATATCTTTTATCTCTTCGGAGAAAATGGTCAACTGGCAACATTCAATCCGGGTGGTATAAGAATATCTTCGCTGAATTCAAATCTAAATGATCGTTGTATTCTTGATGTTCAGGCGGAGCTACACGCTATTTTATCAACCGCCTCTGACATTCAGTTTGAAATGGAACTAAACGGAATCCATTATTCAGGTCCGGCATCGCTGACTGAGGTATCGAATCAAAAAACATTGCTTTCTGGCAAAATTGAAGCTCCGTTTCAACCTGACAGTACCTATCAATGGCGACTCAGGTATACATCCAACGGCGTTATACACTATAGTGCATATCAAACTCTTATCACCCCCTCAAGACCTTCGGCCCCACAAATACAACAACCGGTTGAAACCAGTATTTGCGAAGGTGATAGCAGCTTAGTTCGAACCATAGGTGAAGATAAACTGTACTGGTTGCTGAATGAGCAGCCGATGGGTCCGCTTCCGTCGAAGGAAATCTGGCTCAAAGAGGCCGGAACCTACCAGTTGTATGCAATGAACAACTGCTTCAGTTCAGATACGATTTCCATCCAACTCACCACCAAAGTAAAACCGCAAATACCTGAAATTTCTGAATTGAATGGAACCTTGTTTTCTTCCGCAACCACAGGAAATCAATGGTACCTGAACGGCACTTTATTGCCTGGTGCAACTGGCAATACACTAAAACCGGATCAGAATGGAATTTACCAGGTGCGGGAAATAGCCGGCAATTGCGCAAGCAACCTGTCAGAGGAATTCCGGTTTGACCTGTTAACCGCAAGTAAAATTAACAGTTACCCCAATCCGGTAACCAATCAATTGAATATCCGTAGTACAGTTGGCGGCCCCCTGCAGGTTCAGTTACTGAATGCTACGGGAACTGTATTATTCAATCAATCCACGACTGGCACCAGTATGCAAATTGATATGAGCGGATACCTGTCTGGCAATTATTTTATCCGTGTCTATTTCCCAACAACCGGGGAAACAGTAACAAAAATGATCTATAAGCTCTAATTCCACCCGACCGGTGCCACCGGTCGGGTGAGGTTAGAACATGCGGGAAAGATTGAAGCCGAAGCGGATTTCGCCTTTGAAGAAACGATCTGTGGTTTCCGTAAGAAAGGCCCGCTCATTCATACCGATGGCATTGCTGAAATGCAACTGGAATACATGTCCGCCAGTTTCGATATCAAAACCAATACCCAGCGGGAAATAGTGCTCATCCGGCAATCCGGTTATCACCACCTGGTGGTCAAACGTGATGGCCAACCGTTTACTTAGTTTTTGCCGCAGCCCAATTCCAACAGCCAGGTTGGTATTTTGCCAGCTTTCATCGGGTACATAATTCATATGTAGAAGGGTAGCACT
>CAZICR010000390.1:0-3448 GCA_964537795.1 uncultured Cellvibrionaceae bacterium
ATGTTTGACCTTTGGTGTAATCACCGGCTTTGGTCATAACAAATTTGTAAATAGAACCTGAATTAAATTCATCAATAAAATAGATAGTGTCTTTAAACTTGTTGCTGAAGTTAACACCTTCATGGGCAACATTGGCGATGCTTTCCATTTCGCGATGTTGAATTTCCGCAACTGGTGCCAATGGATTTACGATTTCAATAATACGGCCTTGTCCAGCCCATTCTTCGCCTAACCACAAAGTTCCATTCGGAGTAAAACGTGCAGGGTCAAATGCACCATAGTCATTCGCCCAGTTTCCATTTAATCCTTGTTGGTCACCGGCAAAAATAATTTCGCTTTTATCGGTTTGTGTGTCGTAACGTGAAGCGCCGGCACCGAAAGGTGTTTCGTGCGGAATAAAAATATAACGGCCGCTTGGGTCGTAAGCCAACATATCGAACATGGAACCTGAAGTACCTGCATCCACACGAATAATCGATTGGGTAACATCGGCTTCAATTTCTTTCATGCTGGTCAAGTTTTTGGTTGTAACACCGGCAGGTATAACCCAGGGATTATTTAATTCGTTTATATGATTAGGTGCTGCAACACTGGCAGAATGAGTCAAAGGATTGAAAAAAGTATCAGTGCCTGCAGTGGCGACCTGGGCTAAGCCAACCAATGCAACTGCAAGGCTTAATTTGCTGAAAGCGTGTTTCATGAAATTCTCCGGAGATTGTTATCGATAACATTGAAGCCTGAGGCTCCGGAGAATTGTGCTGACCAAGTGTGACTATATGATTAAAGATTCTTGACGTTTATTTGACGTTTTTAACGTCAGCCAATTGTTTAACTACTTTTGTGTCAGAATTTTTCTGCCATTGCAAACGAATATCCCATTGATAAAAGGAGGAGGGCGGTAATACGGGTGCAGTTTCGTTATCAACTTTTTCATACACATTTTTGGGTGCGGTGACTCGTGCATCGCGGCCATAAATATAAGATTGTTCCATTACAATGGTTTTATAAGCCTTATTTAACGCTAATGCACGTTCGCGGCTGGGTGTAATTAATTCATGAAGTGACTTGACGGATTGCACGGCCTCACGTTTTACCTGACCATGTTGATCAAACCATTTGGTTAACATTTCTTCATTGCTGCGGAATTCATCACCACCGCCGACACGCTCAAAATAAGTTAAAAATTCCCCTTGTGTTTCACCGTAAGTGGGAACATCCTGCTGCTGATGCAGATCAATATAACCCCAACCTTTGGCTCCATCCATTTTGCGTGCAAAGCTGAAGGTTTTATCAATAGTGGAACCGACTGTGTTATGGCAACCCATGCAGAAAAAATTTTCTTCATAGGTATTGCCACGTAAACGACCATGCGAGTCTTCAATAAAGCCGCTGACAGACCAACCGGTACCATTGTCCAATCCATGGTCACCAATAAGATGATAACCGGGTAAATTGCCCGCTTCTTTTTCAAATCCTTCCAGCTCATATTTTCTTGCGTACATGGATTTTGGATAAGCTTTCCATTTGCGCATGTAACGCACTTCTTTCATACGATTGGAAGGAACAATCAATCCTTTTTTATCAAATGCCAAATAACGAACCGTATGTAAAAATTCTGTGCCTTTTGGATAAAGGTGAGTGTCAATAAATTCTTTTTGTGCGGCGCCAACATATTGATCGACTTTTTTGATCTGCTGGATTTTTGATAATTTTCCGTCCAGATTTAAATCGCTGCCAATTTTCTTTTCGTTGATGGGTAAACTACCGATTTCAGAAAATCCTTTGATCTTGGCTTCGAGTATGGCGAGGTTTGCGCGATAAACATCCTGCGAATATTGTTGTTTGGTATTTTGTTGATAGATTTTCGGTAAACGAATCATCACATCATCAGTACTGCCATTGGTCGGCCAGAAGGTACTGGGGAATGGTTTGTAATTAAATGCCACCCAACCGGATTTGTCTTTGGCGAATCCATATTGATCAAAGGCTTTTTTACCTTGCGTTAAATTTTTCAAATCCGGTATCCAGCCTTTAAACTCAGCTTTTACCAAGCGTTCAGGTAATTCAGTGTAATTATCCTGATTAATCCAATCGAGAATGGCTTTGTCAGAAATTGCTGCAACCGCTTGTGTTCTGTCCTGAAATAAATTTTTCCAATGATTGGTCATGCCTTGATCGCTAAAACTGTAAGCGATTTGCAAATCACCATCATTCATAGTGTTCTCGCGTCCAGCGCGATAATTTTGGTGGCAGACATAACAAGGGTTATTGATTCCCTTGGTTTGGGTGTAACACTGGGGCGGAATCACGCCTTCACGGTTATAAACCCAATTTACCGGGTGAGTATCGGGTTGCGGTGGTAATACCTCCGTATTCTTCAACAGCATCAGGCGCTGTTGTTCATAAGGTGATATTTCTTCAGATTGAGCGGAAACAGACAAACCCAGCAAAGCCAAAAGAATAATTCGAATCATGCAAGCCTCCCAAAAGTCAAAGAAGGCTATCGACAGCAGATGAATCTTTTATGACAGGCAAAATACCTATTGCAGATTTAGATGATAAATACTTTTATGATCAACCCCGCCAGCGCTGAAAAACCAATCACTTTGATCACATTCATTTTGTAACGAAATAATGCAATACCCGCTGCAATAGCAATCACCGCGGAGATCCATTCAAACTGTCCATCAAAACCTGTTGGCCAGAAAATATGGTAACCAAAAAACAGTGCAAGATTTAGAATTACACCCACAACAGCAGCGGTGATGGCACTCAGTGGCGCTGTGAATTTCAAATCGTTGTGTGTTGTTTCGATAAAGGGCGCTCCCGCGAAAATAAAAATAAACGAAGGTAAAAAGGTAAACCAGGTGACTATAGTCGCCGCTACTGCACCCGCCAGAAATACCATGTCGGGGCCAAATACAGCTTGCACATATCCGCCCACAAAACCCACAAAAGCTACCACCATAATCAGCGGCCCCGGTGTGGTTTCACCGAGTGCAAGGCCATCGATCATTTGTGTGGGTGTGAGCCAAGCATAATGACCAACTGCGCCTTGATAAACGTACAAGGTCGTGATGGCGTCTTCTTTCCGCCCACCTTCGCCGCCGCCGAGAACGCGAGGGAGTTCCCAGGCGGCTACAACATCAACGATCTGGGCAATGGCGAGAACGTGTGCCTGGTGGACTCGGTCGGGTCGCAGGCGAACCGCATCGAGCCGATGTTCGCCGCCGGCGACTGCGCCGCGCTGGTGCCGCAGATCGTCGTCGAGGCAGGCGCCAAGCAGGTCAACCTGCTCGAAGCCGGGCACCGCGCCGGTGACGCCATCGTTCGCTGCAGCGAACTGCGGGGCGAGTTGCAGGAGGCGTTCCAGGCCTTGAAGGCCGGCAATGCGGTGCCGCTGGCCCGGGTCGCGCCGACCTCGCTCGTGTTCGGCGTGTGGGACTCG
>CAZICR010000391.1:0-3444 GCA_964537795.1 uncultured Cellvibrionaceae bacterium
TCGCCGCGGCTTGAAGGCACTCGTTTAAAAATCCTCAGCGAATTCCACACGACCGATGAATGGGTATTAGAACCGGGCGATATGCTTTACATCCCACCTGGTATTGCCCATTGGGGCACAGCAGTTGGTGAAGACTGCATGACCTATTCAATCGGATTCCGTGCACCGAGCCACGCCGATATTATTTCTGAAGTCGGACAAGAAATTGCTCTGTCAGTGACTGACGATTTGCGATTTAGTGATCCTGATTTGCAACTGCAAGATAATCCCGGTGAAATTTCTGCGAAAGCGATCGATCAGGTTCGCCACATTATTCAACAACATCTCACTTCCGAAAATATTGCAAACTGGTTCGGTAAATTTATGACCGAACGCAAATATATTGAACAAACCGAAGAAGAGCCGTTGGATATAGATGCCGATGAATGGCAGTCAGCACTGGCTGATGGACAATTATTGTGGCGTCACCCAGCCGCCCGCCTGGCTTATCACGCCGATGAAAAAGGCGCTTTGTTATTTGCCGATGGCGAAGCCTTTTGTTGTTCGGTGGAATTAGCCGAGCTGGTTTGCAAATCAGTAGAAATCAGTTGGAGTGAATTAAAACCTCTGGTACAAGATGCCGATAACCGTTCTGCGATTACGCAGCTGATTAATCAGGAAACGCTATTGGTTGATGAGTAATTTGCAAGCATGCCCCCTCCCTTGCCAGATTTCACTTCGTAGAATTAAATAGGGAGTCAAGTTCTTCCCCCTTCTTAAGGTGATGTCAGAAGGAGGTGAACAATCTTTAAAAGGAGAACTCCAAATGGCTGAACAATCCAAAACATCCAAAGATCTGTGGCTACTTCGATCCGCAAATGATTTTCGTGAGCACAGTACAAAAATGCTCTCAGGTTGCAGTCGTCGTTGTTTTATTTTGACTGAAAATCTTGATGCGGCAGTTTATGCCAACGCCGATTTTGTGGCTGCATTATCAACATTGGCTCGTTCAGGAGCACAGGTTGACATTAAAATTTTGGTAAAAAATTTCAAGCCAGCTATTGATGCAGGTCACCCTTTGATCAAACTTGCACAGAGGCTCCGTAGTAAAATCCAGCTTAAAAAAATCGCACAGGAACCCGAAAATAATGATATGGCTTTTATGATTTGCGACAAGCGCGGGTTGATTTATAAAAATGATGAAACTGTTTATCAAGGATTTGCTAACTACAATGCCGCACCTGAAATCAAAAAGCTGCAAGATGATTTTATTTATCTCTGGGAAAGAGCAGAAGTCGAAAAAGAGCTTGATTTGCTGCATATTTAATCGCTATTGAGTAAAAAACCCATTATTTCTCGAAAAAAACACGATTTTTAGTTGCCGACCTATATTTTATGCTTTATATATAGCGTTAATCTCTGTTGATTTCGTTTTCACTCGGGAAAAACAGGGTTTTTCAGTTAGCGCCAAGTGCGCATGGCTGGTTTAATGTTACTCTCTGAATAATTAATTATGGGAAATTATTATGGCTGCTAAAAAACCTGCTGCAAAAACTGCTGTTAAAGCTCCTGCAAAAAAAGCTCCTGCAAAGAAAGCTGCTAAACCTGCTGCCAAAAAAGCCGCGGCGCCAAAAGCACCTGCCGCTCCAGTAAAACCAATTGCTGAACGTCAAAATAAGTCACAAATGCTGGCACAAATTTCTGAAGCCACTGAAGTGTCTAAAAAACAAGTTCAAGCAGTGTTGGATGAGTTGACCAACATCATTGAAGGTCACATCAAGAAAAAAGGTGCGGGTGAGTTTGTGTTGCCAGGCCTGTTGAAAATCACCACAGTGAAAAAACCAGCCACCAAAGCTCGTAAAGGTATCAATCCTTTCACTGGCGAAGAGGTGATGTTCAAAGCTAAACCAGCCAGCACCTCAGTAAAAGTTCGCGCGCTGAAAAAACTGAAAGAAATGGCTGTTTAATTCTCTATTGTCACGGTTTGAAAACCCCGCAATTGCGGGGTTTTTTCTTTTACAGATCAAATTCAACCAATAAATAAGTGTATTGTGCCAGTCGTGAATCAAGTTCAAGCATAATTTACCCGCTATACCAATGATGATAACCGCCGTAGAATATCCGCCTTTACAAGCGGTGCAAACCATTCTCGTGCAAACCTTTAATAAGTGATCAGTTTATGCGTTCCAGTCGTTTTTTAATCGCCACCTTAAAAGAAACTCCCGCCGATGCTGAAGTGATCAGCCATCAATTAATGTTGAGGGCCGGCATGATCCGCAAAATGGCAACGGGTCTTTACAACTGGTTGCCCCTGGGCTTGCGTGTACTGCGCAAAGTTGAACGTATTGTTCGCGAAGAGATGGATAAATCCGGCGCACAGGAAGTCTTGATGCCATTAGTACAGCCAGCCGAATTATGGGAAGAATCGGGGCGCTGGCAACAATACGGGCCAGAATTATTACGCATTACTGATCGCCATGATCGCGCCTTTTGTTTGGGGCCTACACACGAAGAGGTGATCACCGATTTAATTCGCAATGAAATCAAAAGTTACAAACAACTGCCTGCAAATTTTTACCAGATCCAAACCAAATTCCGCGATGAAATCCGCCCTCGTTTTGGCGTTATGCGTTCACGTGAATTTATTATGAAAGATGCCTATTCATTTCATTTATCGCATCAATCTTTGCAAGAAACATATGATGTGATGCACGCAACCTATTGCAGTATTTTTACTCGTCTGGGATTGCAATTCCGTCCTGTTCTTGCCGACACAGGCTCTATTGGTGGCGCCTTCTCGCATGAATTCCATGTGCTTGCTGAAAGCGGTGAAGACGACATTGCGTTCAGTAATGCCAGCGATTACGCCGCCAATATTGAAAAAGCTGAAGCCTTGCCACCCGCAACCGCTCGCCCTGCCCCGTCACAAAACATGAAAGAAATCGCTACGCCTGGAAAACATTCAATTGAAGAAGTCAGTGCATTTTTAAATGTAAAACCCGAACAAACCGTTAAAACATTAATTGTATTAGGCGCAGTACAATCGGATAAATCGCAATCATTGGTTGCATTGGTATTGCGTGGCGATCACGAATTAAATGAAATCAAAGCCGAAAAAATTACCGGTATTGCATCGCCATTAACCTTTGCACCTGAAGCGCGTATCAAAGCAGAATTAGGTGTAGCTGTTGGATCGATTGGCCCTGTGGGTTTAAAAATTCCGATGATTGTCGATCACTCTGCTGCACATCTCGCCGATTTTGTTTGCGGTGCCAATAAAGATGGCTACCACTTAACCGGTGTGAATTGGGACAGAGATGAAAAAGCGCCTATGGTTGCCGATATCCGCAATGTTGTTACAGGTGATCCCAGCCCTTGTGGAAAAGGCACATTGGAAATTAAGCGTGGAATTGAAGTCGGCCATATTTTCCAACTCGGCACCAAATATTCCGAAGCCATGAAAGC
>CAZICR010000392.1:0-3444 GCA_964537795.1 uncultured Cellvibrionaceae bacterium
AGGGGCTTTGATTTCGATACTCATCTTGATTCCATCTCTCTTAGCGCTATTAACAATAAATTTTTAATTAATCAAACATCGAGTGCCTGATCGACAAAACGTTTTTCTTCTTCGATATGGGCCGACATATAACCACCCGCTGGTGCAGCGGATGAAGGACGACCCACATATTCCAAATACAAATTGGGGTAGATCACATCCACAACGCGACGCATACGGTGCTGGCTGCTGTACCAAGCGCCCTGGTTCATTGGACACTCCTGACACCAACAAATGCTCTTGATGTCTTTGAATGGCGCCAAGGCTGCTCTGAGTTCTTGATCCGGGAAAGGATAAAGTTGCTCAATACGAATCACCGCAACATTTTCCTGATTGCGTTTTATCATTTCCGCCAACAAGGTGTAGTACACCTTGCCGCTACACAAAATCACTCGTTCGGTTTTGGCTGGATCAACACGAGTATCACCAATGACATTTTGGAATTGACCACTGGATAAGTCTTCCAACGTGGAAATTGCCAAAGGGTGACGCAACAAGGATTTTGGACTCATTACCACCAATGGGCGACGCATAGGACGAATCGCCTGGCGGCGTAGCATATGATAAACCTGTGACGGAGTGGTAGGGACACAGACCTGAATATTGTGTTCTGCACACAATTGCATAAAACGTTCAAGGCGTGCGGAAGAATGTTCCGGACCCTGCCCTTCATAGCCATGCGGCAACAACATAGTCAAACCACACAAACGACCCCATTTATGTTCACCACTGGTGATAAATTGATCGATAACCACCTGCGCACCATTAGCGAAGTCGCCGAACTGCGCTTCCCAAATCACCAAACCTGAAGGCGCAGTGGTTGAGTAACCATATTCAAACGCCAATACTGCTTCTTCAGACAAATAAGAATCGTACAAAGTGAAATCCGGTTGACCTGGCTTCATATTGCACAAAGGTGTGTAGGCAGAACCATCTTTTTGGCTATGCACAACTGCATGGCGATGTGAGAAAGTACCACGTCCCACATCCTGCCCGGTCATGCGCACTGGATAACCTTGATCAATCAAAGTCGCATAGGCTAGAGTTTCGGCCATACCCCAGTTCAGAGGTAATGCACCGGCAGCCATTTTGCGGCGATCTTCGTAAATTTTTTCAACTTGTTTTTGCAAGACTATTCCATCTGGAATTTCGCACATTTTATTGGCGAGTGATTGCAACTTTTGCAGATCAAAACCAGTGTTGGCAGGAGTCTGCCAATCGTGACCCAGATAAGGAGTCCAATCCACAAATAAACTACTGTCAGGTTCTCTCACCAAACCACTGGCAACATGCTCACCACGGTCCAATGCAGCACGATAATTCGTCACTAAATTATCGGAATCTGTTTGAGTTAATAAACCTTCAGCAACTAATTTTTCAGCGTAGAGAGTGCGAGTGGTTTTCAAACTGCGAATGACTTGGTACATCAAAGGTTGAGTTGCAGAAGGCTCATCAGTTTCGTTGTGACCGCGACGACGGTAACAAACCAAATCAATCACTACATCTTTTTTAAATTCATAACGATAATCAACCGCCAATTGCGCAATAAATAATACTGCTTCCGGATCATCGCCGTTCACGTGGAAAATTGGAGCTTCAATCATTTTGGCGACGTCAGTGCAATATTCTGTTGAGCGCGAATCTTCTTTTTTGCTGGTGGTAAAACCAACCTGATTGTTGATCACAATATGCAAAGTACCGCCAGTGCCGTAAGCACGGGTTTGTGACATTTGGAAAGTTTCCATCACTACCCCCTGACCCGCAAACGCAGCATCGCCGTGCACAACAATTGGTACCACTGTGTTTCCTTCTTTGTCCTTACGACGATCCTGACGTGCGCGCACAGACCCCTCAACCACAGGTGACACAATTTCCAGATGCGATGGGTTAAAGGCCATAGCCATATGCAACTCGCCGCCGGGTGTCATCACGTTGGATGAAAAACCTGAGTGATACTTCACGTCACCAGAGGTATTGAGCGAACGCTTGCCATCAAATTCAGCAAACAAATCGGCAGGGCTTTTACCAAACACGTTAACCAAGGCATTTAAACGACCGCGGTGCGCCATGCCCAATACAATTTCTTTTGCGCCGTAAGTGCCCGAACGTTTAACCAATGAATCCACGAGCGGAATAAAACTTTCACCACCTTCCAAACCAAAACGTTTGGTACCGGGATATTTGCTATCCAAATGTTTTTCCAAACCTTCGGCTGCCGTCAAACGCTCCAACAATGCCAAGCGTTGTTCTTTGGTAAAAGTCGGTTTTGAACGCACTGATTCCAAACGTTGTTGCAACCATTGTTTTTCAGCCAATGGGGTGATGTGCATAATTTCTGCACCAATTTTTCCGCAATAAGTTTGTTCCAAAGCATCGACAATTTCTTTGAGTGTGGCGGATTCTTTACCGATAAATAAACTACCAGTGCTGAAGCTGGTGTCCAGATCCGCATTGGTCAAACCGTGAAAACTTAATTCAAGATCCGGTACAGGTGAACGTTGCATCAAACCTAATGGATCCAACTGCGCCTTTTGATGACCGCGAAAACGATAGGAGCTAATCAATTGCATGAGTTTGATTTGCTTTTGTTCGTGATCTGCACCAACAGCACCGACCGCAGCAACAGTACGCACACGACTTTTACCCAACTGCTCAAATTGCGTTCGGATGACTGAGTGAGGAACATCTTGAGTCAATACGCCATTCACGCGTGGCAATTGATCAAAGTAATTGCGCCACTCTTCAGGAATAGCATTGGGGTTGTGCAAATAAGCGTCGTAGAGTTCCTCAACATAGGCGGCATTTCCGCCTGATATATGCGAGGTTGCCCAAAGTTGCGCCATGCTGGTGTCTTGCATTCCACTCACCTTAAATATGTTTTATCAACAAATGTGCTTTATAAACAATTGCGTTTTATAAAAAGTTACGTTTCGAAAAATCCATCGTACAAAATTTCAATCGTGTAAATATGCAAAAGCGCTACTTAAGTAGCGCTCTGCAATAACATGTTTCGTATATGTCCAATCGCGCGTGTCGGGTTCAAACCTTTCGGGCAGACCGCCACACAGTTCTGGATTCCATGGCAGCGAAAAACACTGAATGGGTCATCAAGATTAGCCAAGCGTTTCTCAGTTGCCAAATCGCGACTGTCTGCCAGAAAACGATATGCTTGTAATAAACCAGCAGGACCAATGAACTTGTCCGGATTCCACCAGAAAGAGGGGCAACTGGTAGAACAGCAAGCACACAAAATACACTCGTACAAACCATCAAGTTTTTCGCGATCTTCTGGTGACTGCAAGCGCTCAATCGCCGGTGCGGGTGTATCGTTTTGCAAATAGGGCTCGATCTTTTTGTATTGATCGTAGAACTGGGTCATATCCACAACCAAATCGCGAATCACGG
>CAZICR010000393.1:0-3430 GCA_964537795.1 uncultured Cellvibrionaceae bacterium
CCAGTGACCTGCCGATTATGAGTCGGATGCTCTAACCAACTGAGCTATAGGCCCTTTGAGAAGCAAAGTGTGAAATGCACTTTGGCTTTTGCGGTTGCGCATTATAGTGGGATGTTGTTGATGTGGCTAGCGTTAATCTGTTGGATTTTTTATGGATTTGAATTTATAAAAAAACCGCCCAGTTGGCGGTTTTTTTATTGTGTGATGGATTATTCATCCAAAAAGCTGCGCAGGTGATCGGAGCGGGATGGGTGGCGCAATTTACGCAAGGCTTTGGCTTCGATTTGACGGATACGTTCGCGAGTTACGTCGAATTGTTTACCAACTTCTTCCAATGTGTGGTCGGTGTTCATGTCGATACCAAAACGCATGCGCAAGACTTTAGCTTCGCGGGCGGTTAGACCCGCGAGAACTTCGCGTGTTGCCTCCATCAATCCTTCTGCAGTGGCTGAATCGATTGGAGACACAATTGTCGTATCTTCAATAAAATCGCCAAGATGTGAATCTTCATCATCACCAATCGGTGTTTCCATGGAGATAGGTTCTTTGGCAATTTTTAGCACTTTACGCACTTTGTCTTCGGGCATATCCATACGCAAACCCAATTCTTCCGGCGTGGGTTCGCGGCCCATTTCCTGAAGCATTTGGCGTGACACGCGATTGAGTTTGTTGATAGTTTCAATCATGTGCACGGGAATACGAATAGTGCGTGCCTGATCAGCAATTGAACGAGTGATCGCCTGACGAATCCACCAGGTTGCATAAGTCGAAAATTTGTAACCACGACGGTATTCAAATTTATCCACCGCTTTCATCAAACCTATATTGCCTTCCTGAATTAAATCGAGGAATTGTAAGCCGCGGTTGGTGTATTTTTTGGCGATAGAAATCACCAAACGCAAATTGGCTTCCACCATTTCTTTTTTCGCACGACGAGCACGCGCTTCACCAATCGACATGCGGCGGTTGATATCTTTAATCGCCGTCAAGCTTAGACCGGTTTCAACCTCGACATGAGACAAGACTTGTTGCGCCGATTGTACATCGGGTAGCACGCGTTCCAATTTTTCGGCATTTTCTATTTTGCCTTTAAGCAAATCAGGCAGCCAATCAGCATTGGTTTCGTTACCGGGAAATTCTTTGATAAAGGTTTTGCGTTGCATTTGCGCTTTGCGCGTACACAAATCCATAATCATGCGTTCGTGTTTGCGAACACTGTCCAGTGCATCACGTGCTTTGTTGTAGATAGGATCGAATTGGCGCGTTGGAATTTTGAAAAATTTGAAGAGGTCGCCAAGAGCTGATAATTCTTTTTCAGCTTGTTTGCTGCCGTAGCCGTGTTTGGATAAGGCCTTAACGGTTTTTTCGTGTTGTTTTGCCAATTCTTCAAAGCGAGCTTTAGCTTCTTCAGGGTCTACACCTGAAATCGCTTCTTCCTCTTCTTCACCGCTGCCTTCTTCTTCCTCGTCGTCACCTGTTGCTTTTACT
The DNA here is from genome assembly GCA_964537795.1 of uncultured Cellvibrionaceae bacterium. GTDB lineage: Bacteria > Pseudomonadota > Gammaproteobacteria > Pseudomonadales > Cellvibrionaceae > Cellvibrio. The sequence continues at coordinate 1,489 of CAZICR010000393.1, forward strand.
GCAGCGACCGGGGCAACTTCAATTTCGGCATCTTCATCGACCAAAGCAACCGGAATCGCCTCCACGGGATCAAGCCAACCAATAATCACTTCGGCAAGACGGCGTTCTTCTTTGGCAACTAAAGCATATTCATTGAGCAAATGCTCTACCGCACCTGGCCAGTAGGCAAGGGCATGCATTAATTCGCGAATACCTTCTTCGATACGCTTGGCGATAACAATTTCGCCTTCGCGTGTCAGCAACTCAACTGTACCCATTTCGCGCATATACATGCGGACAGGGTCAGTGGTGCGGCCGGTTTCGGTTTCGACTGCAACCAATGCGGCAGCGGCTTCAGCGGCTGCGATTTCGTCGGCAGCAGTGTCACCGTCAGTCATTAACAGAGTGTCGGCGTCGGGGGCGGTTTCGTATACACGAATGCCCACGTCGTTGATCATCTGAATAATGTCCTCGACCTGATCCGGATCTGAAATGTCATCGGGAAGATGGTCATTTACTTCGGCATAGGTCAGATAACCTTGTTCTTTACCACGTGCAATCAATTCTTTGATTCGAGACTGTTGCTGTTGAACATCTTCAGACATGCGTGACCTACCGGAACGAGTGAGGGGATAAAATAAGGGGGCGGATTATAGCCTAGTTGGTTTTTTATGTTCCAGTGCAGCGCTGATTTTTGCCTTGTCTTCCGCACTTAATGATGAAAAATCTGACAGATTGACTGCTTTAAAGGTGGATTCGTTCAACGCTTCCTGTTCCATGAGTCGTAATTTCTTGATGCAATCGACAAAAGCAGCTTGTGAGTCGTAGTCTGCTTTGGCCGGTTTGTCTTCCCGAATGCGACTAATAGCGTTGGCGGCGAGCAATAAATCGTGCCCTGCAATACTTGCAAGCTGTTCTGCGCCTTCCGCACCATAAGCTGCACGCCAATAACCAATGATATGTGAAAGCTGGTAATGAGGTCTTTCATGCAAGAGTTTCAGCAGTTGGCCAAGCAGGCGAGTATCTGCATCTTCTGCTGAAAACCAGGCTTGTGCATTCGTTTCCTGCGCTGCCAAATCAGGATGCGTCAATAAAAGAGCAAGTGCTTTACGAGCTGGGGGCATGAGATATTTGGGTTTCGCCAGATTGGTCTGTGTTTCCCTGAAAAACTGACGTTTGGGTTGCGAAAAATAAACTTCTTCATAGTCTGTTGGAGGTGCGTCCAGAATAAAGTCGTCAGGTGTTGAATGGACTGATTGAATACTGGGGTGAAATGTTTTGGTCGTTTCTTCAATGGGTTTGGGCGCTTCTTTTGGAATCACTTCTTCAGCCAAAGATTCGGATTGATGAATCAATTCTTCCAGTGTGTGGCGACTTAATCCTGTGCGAACGGCTAACTGATCAAACATCAATTCGCGAAACACGCCGCGTGGCAATTTATCCAACAAAGGTGCAGCGCGACGGCTGAATCTGGCGCGACCTTCAAGGCTGCGAATATTCAAACCTTCCGCAGCGGCATCGAATAAAAAATCTTCCAGTGGCACAGCCAAATCAATCATGCGTTCAAATTTATCTGGACCAATTTGACGAACCAAAGTATCGGGATCTTCACCATCCGGCAATAACAAAAACTTCACGGTGCGACCATCGGTCATGCTGGTTAAAGATGCATCCAGCGCGCGCCTTGCAGCTGTGCGTCCGGCTTGATCGCCATCAAAACAAAAGACGACTTCAGTGGTGTGTTTAAAGGCTTTGGTGAGGTGGTCTTCACCGCAAGCAGTGCCCAAGGTTGCCACCGCGTAGCTGATGCCAAATTGCGCAAGACTCACCACATCCATATAGCCTTCAACCACCAACAAACGTTTCAATTCACGATTGGCTTCTCGCGCTTGATATAAACCGTAAAGCTCCTGCCCTTTGTGAAAAATAGATGTTTCCGGTGAGTTTAAATATTTAGGTTTAT
>CAZICR010000394.1:0-3416 GCA_964537795.1 uncultured Cellvibrionaceae bacterium
GAAGATGTGAATATTTCCGGTATCGAATACAACGAACTGGATTATCACCAACGTAAAAAATCCGGCGTTGGTGGATTCAATAAAAAAGATCAAGGGGCTGCTGTTGCCAATCAGTTATTAGAAAACGCGTCTGTTTCGGCGGGTAACGATGTTCATTTAATTTCCGGCAATGATTTAAACCTGATTGCAGCGGATGTGGTTGCCAATGGTGACATCAATATGGAAGCGGTTGATCAATTGTTGATTGCCGCCGGTGATGTGAAAACCAAAAGTGAAGAATGGAAAAATTCGTCAGGTCTTTTCACTAACGGTGATATTTATAACAAGCGAGAGCACAAAGCTGGCGAGCGGGTGGTTTCGGGTCAAGGGTCTACTCTTGCAGCAGGTGGCGATGTCAATGCGACGGTAGGCAGCGGAAAAATCATTGGTTCCACTATCACCGGCGATAAAAGTGTGTCACTCGTTGCTGATGCAGGCGATATTGAAGTCACCACCTATCAACAGCATGTTGAAAGCTTCACTCACGACAAAGAAGTGAGTGTTGGGTTGGGTGATCTTGCAAAAACCAAACCTGATCAATGGATTCAAACGGATGATGGCCGTGCAAAAATGACTTTTGCCAATGCCAGCTACGATGAAATTGATAACAAAACCAAAATTGTTGGCAATCAGGAAAGCACCATCACCAGTAATGGCGATGTAAACGTCATAGCAAAAGCAGGCAGTGTGAATATTCAAGGTTCGGATATCACGGCGAATGTTGATGGGCTTAATGGGGGGCAAGTTGGATTGGCTGGTGCAACGGGTGTCAACATCACCGAAGCCACAGACAGTTACGAATCGCAAACTAAAGAAACACACGGCTCTGCTGAAATGAGTGTGGTAGTTCAGCATCAAGCGGTGGAAGTCGTAAAAGCGGCAGAAGCAGTTGATCAAGCGCAAGAAAAACTCGAACAAGCGAAACGCGATTATAAAAATTACGAACGCAATCTTGATCAGTTGGAAGAACAGTTAAAACAACTGGAAAGCGATTACGCCAATAAAATTCCTGGTGTGAATTACGATGATCTGTTGGAGCTTCGCGAATTAGTTGGCGACGTCAAAGACGACAAAGAGTTTTATCAGACAGGTGTGGCATTAGCGGCAGTCAATTTAACCAGCAGCGTGACTGCACTTGCCCAACAAACCGCAGCGGCAGCAGCCAGTGTTGGCACTTGGGGTTTTAACGCGGGTGTGCAATTGGATGTTGATGCCACCAAAACCAATACCACTGACAAAGCGACCACAGCGCGCGGCTCAAATATTTCCGGCAACAAGATTGTGATTCAAACCGGAACAGAGGATGCAGATGGAAAATTAAATACCGAGAATACGCAAACGACAATTCGGGGCAGTAATCTTAATGCAACGCAATCAAAAATTATCACGTCAGAAAATGAAAACACTGATGAAATATTGAAATCCGGTATTGTCATTCAATCCGGTGATTTGAATATTCTGTCGAGCAAAAACACCACCGAAACCACTACCAAAACTGAACACGGTCATATCACTGCGCAACAAACCATTTACGGTGCATCCGGTGGTCCCAGCATGAGCGGCAGCTATGACCAAAACAAAGCGACTGATAAATCGACAACGATTAATGACAGTCAATTAAATGCAGACAGTATCGAATTAACTACCAGCAACGATTTGAATATTCGCGGTGCCAATGTGCGTGCGAATGAACATCTGGAAGTGGATGTTGCAGGTGATATGAATCTGGAGTCACAACAAAATCGCAGCAATAGCCGCAATACCGGTTTTGGGATCAGTGGTGGCGCCAGTTTGAATGGCAACAATGATCCCAGCGGTGTGAATGGTGGTATTAACAACAGCAATGGTATGAGCGTGACCCGCGAAACAGTGCTCACCAGTTTAACCAGTGGCGGTACTGCCAATGTGAATGTAAAAGGCAATTCACAAATTACCGGCGCATTGATTGCGACAACAGATGCAGCAGGCAAAGATTTAAATCAATTACATTTTGATACAGGTTCATTAAGCACAACCGATTTACGCAACACTTATCAAAACAATCAAACCAGTACGGGCGTCAGTACCAATCTTTCTGTTGGTGACAGCAAAGCAAACAACAACCCACGTGAAGGCCAACAAATTGCTGAAGGTGCGAATGGTAAAACACTCAGTGCACAAACCAGTAATTTGACTTACAGCAACACCAATGAAAACAGCGCAAGCAAAACATTGGCAACGGTGGGTCACGGCAATATCACCGTTGGTGGAGTCAAACTCGAAGAAGATGGCGAATTAACAGACGCAGGTAAAGCAAATAATTCACCGCTTATCAGCATCAATCGCGATACCGAAAATACTGAAAAAGTATTGTGGGATAGCAGCCAATCACAAACGGTTGATGCGACCTTGGATCATCGGTTGGTGAGTGAGGATGGTAGAAAAGAAATCAAAAATGATTTTGTTGATAGTAAGGAATTTGGTGAGGATATTGCTCGCGCAACAGGTTCTGTTATTGAACAAGAAAATCTGAACATTACTGATTTTTGGACGGCTCTGGATAACAACACCAAGGCAACACAACTCAAAAATGAATTGCTTCGTAATCCGGAAAACGCACAGATACTGGAAGGTTTAAAAAGTCAAAACCCGGAAGATTTTGCACAAGCCTTTGTCGCACTCGGCAAAATGGCACAAAACAAGTTTGGTATTACTGCTGAAGAATTCGGTGAAATATTTTTGTATGACGGCAGTAAAACAACAAGTACATCCATGGCAAGTAATGTGTTGCTGGATACCAAAGGTGGTCTTGTTATCGATAAAAATAATGAAGAAGCTGGAAATATTTTTATCAATGCAAACAGCGGTGTTAAAACCGACATGGTTAACACACTGGGTCATGAAACATTTGAGCTATTTACATTCACTACGAATGGCAACAACGATGCAACACAAGAAGCACAAGCAAATGTGTTTGGATCACAATTTTCCAACAGGATAAATCAGGCTGCCGGAGGTGATCTAAATTCAACAGGCGGCAGTCAATTTAGTAGCAACTTGAATAGCAGTTGGTCTGTTACACAGGGGACATTGCGTGCGAATAATGTAGGCAATGCGAATGTAGATCACAGACAATTGGCGGGTGACGAATTGCAGTTTATTCAACGCAATGCCGACACCTATGCAGAGAAAAAAGGCATAAGTCTTGATCAAGCCAGAAAAGATTTAACGCAACAAGCACTGTTAATGGTTGACGCTCGTTGGGCATCACAAGATCACATCAAAGAAAACGCCGATGCTCGCAAATTTTTGCTTGAACAGAGTGAAGGAGAAAGTTTCAGTTATCCCACGATGGATGGATTTGTTTCGACAAATTATTTCACTGCAACAGAAGAGCA
>CAZICR010000395.1:0-3398 GCA_964537795.1 uncultured Cellvibrionaceae bacterium
GGCTTTAATTATACCGTCTATTATTTATATATTTATTTCTATTTATCAGTTAATAAAATATAAGAAAATTTATACAATTTTATGTTCTGTTTCATTTATTGTTGTAAATTTTTTTTCTTTTTTTTGTGTAGGTTTAGGCATCTTACATAAGTGTTCAAATAACAGTTGGCACAAGAGAGAGCTATATCAACAACTTTCGGAGACTGAGTATTTTTCACTAAGACCGTCACGAGATGAATTATTTTGCCCCGATATCTATTTTTTTAAGCCTGATTCTGATTCTTGCGGTTTTTCCTACATAGATGAAGATTGGTTTAAAGGCAGCAAGGTAGTTGTCAGCAGAGAATGTGATTTCTAAAGAGATTTGTATTTATTTTCCAATACAAAAACTACTAAAGATTCTTCCTAATAAATCATCCGGCGTAAATTCGCCGGTGATTTCACTTAAAGCATTTTGGGATTGTCGTAAATCTTCAGCGAGTAATTCACCGGCAGCGAAGGTTTGTAATTGGATTTTGCCTTGTTGAATAAAATCATAGGCACGTTGTAAAGCATCCAAATGACGACGTCTTGCCGTAAAACCGGATTCATTGGTTTGTTGAAAGCCCATGATGGATTTTAGATAGTTTCGCAAGTCATCAATACCTAGATGATGTTTGGCGCTGATATTTAAATAGTATTGTCCGTTTTCTGTTTTGGTTAAACCTGTTTTTTCCTGGCTTAAATCGATCTTATTGCGGATTAAAATAATTTTTTTGGGATCAATTTTGTCAATTGATTCAGGCCAGAGTTGATTAATATCGCTGGTAGTATTTTGATTGGCATCGACCACTAATAAAATACGATCGGCCTGTTCTATTTCTTGCCAAGCACGTTCTATACCGATTTGTTCAACTTGATCCGGGCTTTCACGTAAACCGGCGGTATCGGCGATGTGCAAGGGCATTCCATCGATATGAATATGTTCACGCAATACATCGCGTGTAGTTCCGGCAATAGGTGTTACGATTGCGGAATCGCGGCCACTTAAGGCATTTAATAAACTTGATTTCCCAGCATTGGGTTTGCCTGCAATTACCAAACGCATTCCATCTCTAACTAATGTACCTTGTTTGGCTTCCTGAAAAATTTGGGTGAGTTGGGATTCGATATTGAGTAAATCTTTTTGGATTTTTCCGTCGGTTAAAAAATCAATTTCTTCTTCAGGAAAATCAATTGCAGCTTCAACGTAAATACGCAATTGAATTAAGGCTTCAACTAATTCATGAATGCGTTTAGAGAATACACCTTGTAATGAATGCAGCGCATTTCGTGCAGCTTGTTCAGTACTGGCATCAATTAAATCAGCAATGGCTTCAGCTTGTGTCAAATCGATTTTGTCATTTAGAAATGCACGCTCTGAAAATTCACCTGGTCTAGCTAATCTTGCGCCGAGTTTTAATACAGTGTTTAACAACATATCCAAAACAACAGGACCACCATGACCTTGTAGTTCGAGTACATCTTCACCGGTGAATGAGTGTGGATTCGGAAAAAATATTGCCAAACCCTGATCGATAATTTGATTATCAGAATAAAAATCGCAGTAATACGCTTGTCGGGGTTTGAGAGAGGTTTTTACTATGGATTTTGCAATTGCTAAAACATGTTTACCGGACACACGAATAATACCAACCCCGCCACGGCCGGTTGCTGTGGCTATGGCGGCGATGGTATCAGTGTAAATCATTAGGCTTTAGCGTCCGCTTTTTCAATTTGTTTGGTAATAATTTGTTGTTGGATAATTTGCAATATGTTGTTAGTTAACCAATAAAGTACCAACCCTGATGGGAACCAGAGGAACATGAAAGTAAATACAAAGGGCAACATTTGCATAATTTTCGCTTGCATGGGATCTGGCGGCTGTGGACTGAATTTCATCGTAATCCATTGTGAAATCCCATACAGAACCGGTAACACAAAATAGGGATCCATACGTGATAAATCTTCAATCCATAAATAAAATGGAGAGTGACGCAACTCCACTGATTCCATTAACACCCAATAAAGTGCAATAAATACTGGCATTTGAATTAATAAAGGTAAACAACCACCGAGAGGATTTACTTTTTCGGTTTTATATAACTTCATCATTTCTTGTGAAAAACGTTGTCTGTCCTCACCGTAACGTTCTTTTAGTTCGGCTAATTTCGGCTGCAGTTTTTTCATCTTGGCCATGGATACATAACTGGCTTTTGATAATTTGTAGAAAACCAATTTTACAATCAAGGTTAATCCGATAATGGCTAAACCCCAGTTGCCCAAATATTCGTGAATGAATTTCATTAATGCAAATAAGGGTTTAGCAATCCACCACAAATAACCGTAGTCAACAGTTAAATCAAGATGTGGAGCAATCATTTCGAGTTTTTCAGTATCTTTCGGGCCTGCATAAAAACCAGCTTGAATTTTTCCTTCGTGACCTGCAGCCACTAATAAATCTTGGGTTTCAAAACCTAAAGAATATAATTCTGTATTTTTGATTTTTTGAATAGTGTATTGATTTTGAGTTTCAGGTGATGGAATCCAAGCACTGATGAAATAGTGTTGAACTAACGAGACCCAACCGGCTTGGCGATTAAAGCTTAAAGGTTCTTTGGCAATATCATCAAAGGTTAATTTTTTATAATTTTCTTCCAATGTTGATGTAGCTGCACCTAAAAATGGATTCATTTCCAAAGCGCTGACTTTAGTGAAATTTCTGTTGTCGCGAATAATTCGTCCAAAAAATTTTGCTGTCCAAGTATTGCTACTATTATTTTGGACTAAATATTCGACGCCAATTAGATATTCGTCACGGGTAAACGTAAAACGTTTGGTAATCTTGATTTGATCTTGTTGCAAAATCAAATCAACGATTAGTTGTTTTTCATTTGCAGATAATTCATAGGAATTTTGTTCACTAGAGAACGTTGGACGACCAGCTGTTGAGTCAGTACCATTAATTCCTATTAATCCACTTTGTGCTATATAAAGATGATCATTACGATTATCTAACAACACAAAAGGTTGTTCCGGTGTGTTTAATTTTGCGTAATGACGAGGCAAGGATACACTGACGATATCACCTCCTTTAGGATCAATTTTAACTAACAAGCTGTCAGTTTTGATGTCGATTAAATCTGATGTTGCAATATTGTTGGTTGTTAATGATTGATCCGTTATTTGTTGTGTAGATTCAATATTATTGATTGCAGCTACAGCAGAGCTGTTACTTGCACTCGAAGTTGAATTTGTTGCTGCAACAGGTGTATGAGCATCGCTGAATTCTTTATAGCGGATAACCAATAACAAGCTGACTGCGAGAATTGCCACTATCAAAATATTTTTTTGCCAATCCATCTTAATGACTGCCGTGA
>CAZICR010000396.1:0-3353 GCA_964537795.1 uncultured Cellvibrionaceae bacterium
CTATTGAATATTCAGGCGCAATTTTCGTTAACACAAGAACTGTTGGAAGCCAGTTTTTCTTCGCCGGAGTTACCTGTGTTGGATGTATTTTTTAATCCACCCTTTGTTACCCAGGAACAAGATCAACGCCTGCACAAAACCACAGCAGCACGCAAAAAATTATTGAAATATCGCCAACATATCTTTGCCTATCCGGAAGAAAACACTCTGGATGAATCACAACAATTCTGGTTATCGACAGTACGCGGATTTATGGATAAAGAAGCCAAAGGAACAGAAATAAAATAAAAAGCCCCAAAATCTTCCTGGATTTTAGGGCTTTGGTATAGGTGCATCCATTGGCCATTCCTGGTCAACAACACTCTCCTTGCTATCTTCCTTGTGTGACCATTATGTGAATTCTGGCTGAATATACCTAGTCGTAAAAGTCGATTTCTTTTGTGAGACTTTGACCTTTTCTAACAACCGCCATTAACATCAACCAATGCCGATAGTCGCCTGTGAGTGTCAGTGATTTCAGGTAAATAATTTCCGCGGGTCGCCAAATAATGCAAATTAAATATTTCAAAATAGTCGCGTAAAACATCAGCAGAAAAATTTTCTCCAAGCAATTCAAGGCAGATAGCCGCCGCTTCTGCAGTAGATACATAATTTTCCAAATGCGATTTACGCATGGCATAAGATTTCGTCGTGACATCAGGTAAGGACATACAAGAAATACTGTCCAACCAACGACTCAAATGAAACATGCGACCACTTTGTTTCCAAGTACCATCTAACAAGATAAATGTGATAATTTTATTTTGACCTGTATGAACAAAGGTCTCATCGATAGTCACTGAGCGAATCATTTCATCGGCAGTCGAATCATCCGGAAATACTATCAAGTTGAGACGACAGGGATCATTTAACATCGCCAGCAATTTTTCATCCGGTTCAGTTCTATGCCAACAAAACGCATGAGTTTGTTTGGGAAACATGTCGGCAATCAAACGGCCAGTATTAGTCGGTTTAAACAATTCCTCCCTGTGCATCAGCAATACAAATTCACATGAGATTTCTGCTTCATAACGCCAGTTACAAATGCAGGCTTTCATCGCTAACTGACAACCTTGACAACGCACAACCGATTTACCCCGCGCGTTAAATTCGCGCGTGGCATTAGCAAGACAGGTTTGGCGAAGTTGATGATAGGTATTCATGATCTTTTTATGGTCTTATTAAAACCAATTCCACTTTCTCAGCTAAACGACTTGCCGTATACAAAGCCCAACAGCGTTGAAGATTGTTAGGTTCATCAAAACCAATAGTGTGAACCGCATAACGCAATTGTGCCAATTGCCATTGCAAGGCGATATTTTCTGTACCTGGTGGTAAGTATTGCAGCATTTTTTTACGCAGAAAAATCACGAGTCTGGCGCAACGTTGAAATTGTTCGTCCCAGTTTGCAGCAGTTGAACCCAGTTGCAATTCTTCATCTGCGGATAACAAATAATCACTGAATGCACAGGCTTGTATAAAATCAGTTTCGTTGTTAACTGCTGTACCTATGTAGAGAAGATCATTTTCCAACTTGGCAAAATCTTTTAACAAATGGCCGTGATGCGTGTGGAAAAAATCAATTAACCATACATTGTCATGACCATCGATCATGACATTAGCCCAATTCAAATCACCATGAACATAACAAAAAGGAAAATCACCTTGCCATTGTTGAATTCGCGGCAAACTATCGCGGTAAAAGTGGTAAAGGTTTTTGCAATGCAATCCACTGGGTAGAAGCAAATCATCCTGCTCGGGACAATCACCAATTAATTCCAGAATTTTTTGTTTAACTGATTTTGCCCAGATTGGACTAAAACAATAATACTCAAGTAAATTACTGGATTCGGCCAAAGCTGCGCGATAAAAACGACCAAGTTGTGTGTCGAGCAATTGCAGTAAATAATGTTCGATTTTTTCCAGCGATGTACCTGTTTGCAATAAATGTTGCAGTGTTTTGGTTTGCCCCTCCCCCATAGCAGCGTAGCGATATTTAATAGCACCCAGGGTTTCCATATCAGCATACTCTGCAATAGCAGGTGCATGGTTCCCTAACACTGCTTCAACCTTTTCAAACGCCGTGCGCTCTTTCGCCATTAATTGACGCTGACCAATTTTTACTACGTGTGGCGCTTGCTCTCGACCAAGATGATCAATACTTTTAGCAGCGGCAACCAAATTGCCGGAAAAGCCACCATCCAGAATCGTTAAGTTCAATTTTTTGCAATCGCGAAATAAATATCGCAGCAGCATTTCAGCTTCGGGGGCTAAATCCAAAACACCTTTAGTCTCAATACTTAACGTTTGATTAAACGTTTTGGCTTGCACGAAGCTCGCTTCATGACCTAAAAAATTAGCAAACTCAGCTAAAGAATCAATTACACAAACGCCCACGATTCGTTGCAATTGTTCCAATGCCAGAAAATGTTGAGCGCGCGAAGAACTGGCGCAAAGTGCTGAACTCACGGCAATTTTTGCCTGTGGGTATCGGGTTGATAATTCGTAAGCCAAAAATAAAATCTTTGCTTCAGTCCAAACACCGATTAGACCAATACGACAGGGTTCATTGGCAATCAGTTTATTCAGTGTTGAAGCCAATGTTGTTTTTTCAAAATCATTCAACGTAGTGGAATTAATCAGCAGATCGTCAGGAGCAGGTTCAAATACAAAATCTGCGCCGGGTGTGTTGGCTATACAGTGCAAACCGAATTGTCGTAAATGCGCCTGCTGATCAATCGCGTCTGCATCATGCCAATCGCGAATATGAATTCGCGTAAGATCGTTTGTGGCCGCAGCCCAACGCATAAATTTTGTTAAGGCGCCATCGTGTGGATCAATGCCTAACAAGCGATTACTTTCTTCCCGGCCAATATGCAATGGATTAGGCAAAGGTTTTCCTTGTGCAAGCGACTGCACAAAGTCAACCTGTAAGCATTGAGTAATCAATAGACTTTTCATCGCATTCCTGTTTTGAGATTGAGACAAAATTCTTCCTGCTCAAATGTTTCTATTGCATGGGCGCGAGCTGCACGCACGGTCGACACTGCCTCTACTGGTGACATTCCTCGCTCTATTAGCAAGCGAGCGGCCATTAAGCCTGTGCGACCCAATCCACCACGGCAATGCAACACAATATTCCCACCTGCTGATAGCAGCGCATGCAACTCTGGACCCAGAGTTTGCCACTGCTCTTCAAAACGGGCATCCGGGATTTGCATGTCAGGGATCGGGGCGTGAACCCAACGAAAATTATAATTAGCAGCTACCTGGGGTAGAGCATCAACCTTCAGCAAGGCAAATTCATGGTGCTC